>JAZFSW010000473.1:0-7354 GCA_036446375.1 Desulfobacterales bacterium
TGGATATCGGTGGGGAATCGACCCGGCCCTTTTCTGATGCGGTTACCCCCGAGGAAGAAATCCGGCGTGTGGTACCGGTGATTGAACGGCTGGCACCGCGCCTATCGGTTCCCATTTCCATTGATACCACCAAAGCGGCCGTTGCCCGGCATGCTATCGAGGCCGGCGCTTCCATAATCAACGATATAAGCTCATTGCGTCTTGATCCGGTCATGGCGGATGTGGCGGCAACCCATGAGGTGCCGATTATTCTGATGCACATGCTCGGAACACCGAAAACCATGCAGCTTTCCCCGGAATATTCGGACCTGATAGGAGACATTCGGGTCTTCTTTCAACAGACGGTTGATGCTGCCGAGAAACGGGGGATTGCACGATCGAAATTGATCCTTGATCCGGGAATCGGTTTTGGCAAGAGCGCTATGCAAAATCTGCTGTTGATTCAACGGCTCCATGAATTTGCATCCCTTGATCTTCCCCTTCTTATCGGGGCTTCTCGTAAATCCTTCCTCCGAAAGATCCTGAAAGATCTATCCGGAAAGGATCGATCCACCGACGAGCCCGAGGTGGAGACCGGTTCACAGGCTGCCATCTGTGCCGCCATCTTAAATGGTGCCCATATGATAAGGGTGCATGACGTGGCAAATTCCCAGGCAACGGTAAAGATAACCGATGCCGTTATGAATGCCGGATAGGGGCCTATCTCTGTGAGGATTCGAAAGCAACATCCCCTGCGGATGAAACCCATTATGATGACGTTACACCCCAAAGTGACATGATATCCCAGAAACACAGAAAACTGATCGGCCTGTGTTTTGTCATCGGCATACTGGCCCTTTTGCTGTGGCTGCGATCGACGGACGATGATATCGAGCTGTTTATCCCGGTTGAAATCAGCGGCATCCCCAATGGTCTGACCTTGACTCAACATCCCATAAGTAGTGTCACGGTGCTCGTCAGAGGCCCCAAGTATCTTATCCAGACGATGTCTGATCTGAAACGCCGGTATGTGATCGATCTGGCCGATGTAACCATCGGTGTCCATCGCATGGAGATTCAACCGGGTCGGTTGAATTTTCCCGAAGGGGTCACGATTGCTGCTATCCATCCATCCGGTGTGACCGTAGAGGTTGAAACGGAGGTGGAAAAGGAAGTGCCGGTGATGGTATCCACCAAGGGGAAACCGGCAAGGGGTTTTGTCGTTGCCGACGCCGTGGCGCGGCCGTCGTCCGTTACTCTCAGGGGACCGGAAAGTATCCTTGGGCGTGTTGAAAAAGTGATGACCAAATCGATCGATGTCAATGGGTTGTCGGAGCCATTGAGAAAAGAGATCGCTCTGAATCTTTCCGAAACGGTAGTGGTTCAATCGCCGGACACGGTTTTTCTTGCTGAAATATTTGTTGAGGAGAAGATTATTACCAAAGCCTTTCGAGATTTACCGGTCGAGGGGACCGGTGCCGCTTCAGATTTTACCATTACGCCGGCAACCATCAGCATTGACATCAGTGGCCCGATGAATCTTCTCGAAAAGCTGCATGCTGAGAAAACTGTCCGGGCAATGGTAGACTTGAAAGGGCTCGGACCCGGTGTCTATGTCCGAGCAGCATCTATTACACTTCCGGTCAACACCACGCTGGTCAGCGTCAGTCCTGAGATCTTTACCATAACCATCCCTTGATGGCGTCGGTGAACGTCTCCATCACCGGCGTTGCAGCGTTTGGCCACACCATACAGGCATTACGCCGGTGTGGGCCCCTTTTGTTGCAGATATCCCTCAAATCCCTTGATGCTGTTTTTCAGAAAATTCCGCTCTCTTTCCCTCTGGGTTTCGTCCAGATGATAGAATCCCGCCAGAAGGGGATCTTCAAGGAGGAGCCTTTCCATGCAGGCGGCAACGACATCGGTGCCGCGAAAGCCATTGATCTCATCTGCGATCACAGATTCCCAGTGCAGAAGCTGCTGCCGATGGGTGTGAAGCATTTCAACTCCCTTTAAACTGATGCCGAAATGGCCGTAGCAGATGGCTTCCGGTTTCAAGGCGATCAAGGCGTCGATGCTCTCAATGGCTATTTCCAGAAAAAACGTTGGCGGGGTAGCCGGGCGCAGATACTCCTGGCCCGAAGGAAAAGATATATGGACGCCGCCGGTTTCCCCCATAAACAGGTATGGGGCAATTTGGTAGCTCACATGGTGGGGGCTGTGCCCCGGGGTAATAATCGGTGTGACTTCTTTCCACGGGCAATGGCTTGCATCCACGAGGCGATCCGGCGAAACGGGTTGAATCGACCCATATGCCGTTGCCACCTCACCCAGGGTCTTTAGGGAGCCCTGCCACAGCCGCGACGGGTCGATAAGATGTGGGATGCCGGCGGTGTGGCAGAGGATCGGTATGTCTGGGAAGGCTGCAGCCATCTCACCGATGCCGCCGGCATGATCAAGATGGATGTGGGTTAAGAGGATGGCGTCCAATCGGGTTACATGCAGTGAATCCAGGCTTGCCAGAAGCCGGGGGACCGAGGCGGAGGGCCCCACGTCTATCAGGAATGTTCTTGCGCCTTTATACAGCCATGCGTTGAGGAAGGTGGTGAAACCGGGAAGGGTCAGATCCAGCGGGATAAGAAAAAGATCCTGCGAAACGGTGATGGGGTCTATCTCTTCTCGGTTATCTTCGCGGGTCGTTGCCATGGGCGTGTGCGATCAGATTCGGCCGGTACTGACAAGCGATTCTTTGTAGACCCGGTAGAATGAAGCGTTGTCCGTTACCCCCCGTTTCAGGACCTTTTCGATCTCGCCGATGTTTTTCAGGTTGATAACAAGGTTAACGCTCTTGTTAAATGCTGCCATGTTGTCCGTGGTTCGGAATCGGTCGGTAAGCAGGCACACAAAAACATTTCGCCGAGTGTCCATGGACAGACGGTCCAGATAGGTCAGGACATCGCAATTGTCGGGATTGTCCGTGTCAAAATTCTCGTTTAGAACGACAAGATCAAACACATGGAAACGCATCTGTTTCAGCGCATCCACTGCCGATTCCGGCTCCCGGGTCTGGTAACCCATATGCTCCAGAGCAGATAAGATGCTTGACCGAATATCCGGATCGGGTTCACACAGCATCGCCGTTTCCACGCCTTCCTCGACAAAATCGAAAGGTTTTTCTCCTGCATCGTAGCTTTCCGTTGACACCTCATCAAAAAGGGCCTTTTCCGGACTGGCTTCAGGCTCGGGGGGAGGAGGTGGCGTCTTTTCCGCTGGCGCCGGTACCGATTCCTGTGTATCGATGGCGATTTTGCTCTTGCACTTCGGGCAGGTAACGGAAAAGGCCTTGCCTTTGGGTATCTTATCATCGGGAATCTTGAATTTTCCATTGCACTGTTCGCATGCGATATCCATGGTGTTCTCCTTTCCTATGCTTCAGACAAGGCGTGGTTTCTCCGGTGGGCGAAGCCGATCCGGCCGATCAACCGGCATCGGTATAATCAAAATCCACTTCCAGATCTTCAATGTCGGTGGTCGCCTCACCGCGCTTGCTCTTGACTGAATCGATACCCCGGCCCACGATGCCTTTTCGGGATGCGTTGGCATATGCCGTTTCTTCCGTAATCAGTTCCTGCTCATACAGGCCGATAATATAATCGTCAAAGGTGGTCATGCCGAATGCCGTACCGGCTTGTATGATCTCATAAAAAGTCTTTCCCTCGGATTCGCCGTTAAGGATCGTGTCCTTGACCCGGAGATTGGTGCCCATGATTTCAAATGCCGCCACGCGACCCCCGCCTTCCTTTGGCAAGAGCCGCTGGCAGGCGATCCATTTGACGACGTCGGCCAGGCGAATACGGATCTGGTTTTCTTCTTCCGTGTTAAACATGCCGAGGATCCGATTGATCGTCTGGCCGGCATCCACGGTATGGAGCGTGCTGACCACCAGATGGCCGGTTTCTGCGGCGCTCAGGCCGATTTCTACCGTTTCTCTGTCCCGCATTTCACCGACAAGGATCACCTTGGGCGCCTGTCGGAGGGCGGCGCGCAGGCCGGTGGCAAAGGTATCGAAATCGGTTCCCATCTCCCGTTGGTTAAATGTCCCCTTCTTGTGGGGGTGTTGATATTCCACCGGGTCTTCCAGGGTCAGAATATGAACGGCATTATTCTCGTTGATATCGTTTAGAACCGCTGCCAGAGAGGTCGATTTTCCACTTCCCGTCGAGCCGGTGACGAGGATGATTCCATTCTTCTCGCCGGCCATTTTCTGGAATGCATCCGGCAGACCCAGCTGCTCGACGGTGGGGATCTGTGTTTCAAGTTTTCGAAGGACAATCGAGTATTTCCCTCTCTGGGCGAAGATGTTTACCCTGAAACGGGCTTTCCCGGGCAACTCGTAGGATGAATCACAGGATCCTTCATTGAGAAGGGTTTCGGTAAGGCGTCGATCATTGTTGACGAGATTCAGGGAGAAAATCTCCGCCTGAAAGGGAGTAAGTTCGTTAAAGGGCGGATCGATCTCCACGCTGGTGAGTTGCCCCGAGCTTTCCACCTGGAAGGGTTTTCCCACTGTGATCATCAGATCGGAAACACCGTCGTGTGAATCGAGCATTTTTGCCAGAATATGGTCGATTTCCTGCTTTTTCATGGGTCACCTTTTGTCCTGACGTCGGTTAGGCATCGGTAAAGTCTGTCGGTGGATTCTTGAGAAAAGGCCTGAACTTGGACTTGTCATTGGCTTTCAGGTACGCCTCATCCGGGTCGATCCATCCCTTGTTGTATAGGTCCATGATCGCGTCATCCAAAAGCACCATGCCGTATTTCTTTCCGGTTTGAATCATCGACGCGATCTGATGGGTCTTGCCTTCACGGATGAGATTCCGAACCGCTGGTGTGGCGATAAGAATCTCCATTGCGGCACAACGGCCTTTCGTGTCAATTCTCTTGAAAAGGACCTGGGCAACGACCGCCCGGAGTCCATCGGACAGGGTCGATCGGATCTGGGCCTGCTCGCTGGAGGGGAATTGCTCGATCATTCGATCAACGGTTTTCGGTGCACTGGAGGTGTGCAGGGTGCCGAAGACCAGATGACCGGTGGATGCCGCTTCGATGGCAAGTGCCGTTGTTTCCAGATCCCGGAGCTCTCCGACAAGGATAATATCCGGGTCCTCCCTCAAGGCACCTTTCAGGGCCGCGCTGAATGTTTGGGTGTGCAGGCCGACTTCACGGTGGTTGACGATACAGTTCTGGCTTTTGTGGACGAATTCGATAGGGTCCTCAACGGTGATGATGTGATCCTTGCGCTCCTTGTTGGCCACATCGATGATCGCGGCCAGAGTGGTCGATTTACCACTTCCCGTTGGACCGGTGACCAGCACCAGACCTCGGGGTAGGGAGGCAAGTTTCGGTATCACCGGGGGAAGACCGAGTTGTTCGGCGGTGAGGATCTCTGCCGGTATCTCTCTGAAAACCGCGGCACATCCAAACTTCTGTTCGAAGAAATTTGCCCGATATCGCGCAAGACCCGGAATCTCGTAGCCAAAATCCACATCCCCCGTTTCCTCGAAAACCTTGACTTTCTCTTCGGGGGCAATCTCGTAGAGCATCTCTTTCAGCTCGTCGTTTTCCAGGGTCTTGTACTTCACCCTTTCCATATCACCCCTTATTCGCAGTGCTGGCGGTTGACCTGAAACCAGATGAAGGTCTGATGCTCCCTGATCGTGCATCAACTTAAAAAAAGCATCGATTTTCGCCATTGTTTTTTCTCCCTTTGAGAAATCAGATCGGCCTACTGGGCCGGTCTAAACAGTTTCAGCTTCGCGTCTTCCTCTTCTCTCTTTCTTGCCTCCTCCTGTCCCATTTCCAGGAGCTTGGTATGGGCCTCGAGGGTGGATCGAATCTGGACCTCAATCTGCATGCGTTGGCGCTTCAACTCTGCGATGTCTTCATGAAGCTGGGCCAATCGATTGTGGGCCTTGTTGAGGATTCGTTCGGCTTTTACTTCAGCTTCGGCAATGGTCAATTCGCCGGATTTCCGGGCATTTTCCTCCATCTGCTCCAGGGTCTTCTGGGAATTGAGCATGGCGTGTTTGAACGTCTCCTCCCGTTTCTGGAAGCCCTGGATTTCGCGTTTCAGTCGCTGACGGTCTTCCAGCTGTCCGCTACTTTCCCGCTGAAGGGCTTCAAACGCATCGGCCATCTCCTCAAGAAACAGGTCCACTTCGCGGATGTCAAAACCTCTGAAGCTCACCTTAAACTGCTGCTGCTGAATATCAAGGGGTGTGAGTGCCATGGTCATTCACCTTTTCTTACTTAGCCATCGGTTATACTTCACACGGGCTTATCCAAATGATCCGTGGAAGCACTTCGGCCCATCCGAAAAGAGCGTTTGTCAAAAAGCGCCTAAGAAATATCACGCACAGGAAGACGACAATCAGGAGTAAGATCAATATCAATATCGTATGGAAATTAATACATTTTACATCAACAAGTCAAGATGTTTCAGAAAAGTGCGGCAGCTGTCACGGCCCCGAAAGGAAAACGTCGATCCGGGTAATGTGTGCTTTTTCTATTGTCAGCCCCTGCGCCAATCGGTATGGTAGAGCGCCGATTGTGCGGGAACCCGATTGCTCGTTATCCGTGGGGATACGTGGGGATGTTTTCCGACCGAATGGATCCCCGGATCGTTTCTTTCAGCCGGTGTGCATGTGAGGCAAGAAACACGGCCTAGGCCGTGCAGCCAAAGGAGGGTGTATGTTTTCGTTGAACAAGAAGATCGGTTTAATCGGTTGTGGTAACATGGGTGAAGCGATTGTGGGTGCAATGATCAAGGGTCATATCGCCGATCCGAACAAGATAACGGTTAGCGATGCCCTGATGGATCGCCTGGATTACATCCGCAGTACGTATCGTGTGTCGGTTACCCCGGAGAACACCGACGTGTTTTTCGAAAACGATGTGGTGATCCTTGCCGTTAAACCCCAGCAGATGGGTCCCCTGCTTTCCGACATTTCCCGCCATGGAGACTATCGCATCGCCCAACGAAAGATCGTTATCTCCATTGCAGCAGGCATACCCCTGAAGACCATTGAAAGAGCCCTCTATGCCCCCCTCGATCCGGCTGCCACGAAACAGCTGCCCCTTATCCGTGTTATGCCCAATACGCCGGCACTGGTGCTGGCGGGAATATCCGGTATGAGTGCCAATCAGAATGCCATTGCTGAGGATAGGGCTGTTGCCCAAACGATTCTATCGGCCATGGGGAAGGTGATCGAATTTGATGAAAAAGATCTGGATGCTGTCACCGCTCTTTCCGGATCCGGACCGGCGTATGTCTTCTATCTGGTTGAGTCAATGATTGCGGCAGGGATAGCCATTG
>JAZFSW010000474.1:0-4071 GCA_036446375.1 Desulfobacterales bacterium
CCTGGGGATAGGACTGTATCCCATGGAGGCAACGATTGACGACGACCCGAACAGTACACAGTGGAAATACTCGGTTCCCAATGAATACCCCCCCTCACAGAAAGCCGGTCTCCCACACGAGGTCTGGCGTCCCGAGATAGATGAAAAGACCGGTCTGCCCATGAAAGACGAAAAGGGCGAGTATATTGTCACCAAGACCGGCGGGCTGAAAGGGACAATAGTAGACGTGATCAAGGCCACGGAGAATCAGAACGTGCTCATGGTCCACATCGTATCTGCCATCGAGCCTATCGGTGCCGTCCCGCATGCCAGCGGGAAGGGGTCTGAAGGATATGTCTTTGCATCGATGGACACCGTGGCACTGGACCTTCTATGCTACCGGAGCTCATGTAAGAACGTTCCAGTGCGGGAGGCACGAAAGGTGCAGAAAGAAAACAATCTGCCCTCTGACTTTCTCCAGAAGGTGCCGGTACCCGAGGTGGATGGGCCCGACATCGTTACCGGAGAGGGCTATGACGCGCCGATTACCCGATCCAACCTGCTTGCGTATGCCGAGAGCAGGGGACTGGGACAACAGCGCTACTATGTTGTGGGCTGGGATGCGGTGGAAGAAGCGCCTCTGGTTTCGATTGAAGGACACCTCGGTAGGCTTGACGGTCCACGATTCACCGAAGTGATTACCCCCCAACTTCTCCATCAGGGACGTGTTATGCTCTGGGGTCGTCAGGCCACCACGCTAAACTACTTCAAGGCAAATGACCGCCTGACAGGCTCTTCCTACCTCAAGGAACTGCTCGATGCACTCGATGAGAATGGCGACGGTGTGTTGAGTTACGAGGAGACGGGAAAGAAGGGCTACGAGCAGATGTTTGAGACATGGCTGGGCGTGGGCTCGCATATGCGGATAACCGATGCGCATGGATCCCTGCGCGCAGGATTTCTCCTCAGCGCCAGGAGCCTGAGATTCAGCGACAAGCAATGGAATGCCGAAGGACACGACTTCTGTAGGGAATCCCGGTGGGCTTCTGCCGCCGCCACGGCCCTTGGCATGTCCTATGCACCGACGGAGCAAAAGGATGCTGTTTTCCCGACCATGACCTGGGGAAGAGGCAAATGGCCGAGCGTCCAGCATGTCCTCTCGACTTCGGTTGGCAATACCATCTATGGCTCCAGTGCCTCCAGGGGTGAGGGGCCGGTATCTCTGTATTCGATCTACGGGTGCGCGTTCCAGTATGCGGACAAGACGCTGAATGGGGCCGGATACACCGGTGCTGCGGGCGACCGTGAGGTCATCGGCACTTACACCGAGGCGGTGTCCAATGGTGCGCCACTTCTGGATTTTGTGCTTTACGTGCCGAAGGGATATGGTGCGCCAGAGGGGACGGGTCTGCCCAACGTGGAAGAGACGGAAGACCCGGCCAAAATCTTGAAGGCGCATTTTGATCAGAGCAACGAAGTTTGGTAGGAGCAAGAGGTCCATGGGTCTTCTCCGGTATGGCCGGGGAAGATGGCGTAAGGGGTCCAGGGTTCAAGGATCCAAGGGGTCAAGTGGAGGAATGCCTGCGGCAGCCATATTGCTTGCGGGCGGTACCTCGAACCCTTAAACCGTAAGGGCCTTCGACGCTTTCAGAAAAGCATCCGTGCAACTGCATATTAATCCTGCTTCGCTTGTTTCTCCTGCGCAAGCTGTGTTTTGGTTCTCTCACGTGAAGCGTCAAGGCTAAGGCTGGAGCCACCTTTTCTTCCGACCCGTCCCAGGCCGTTGAGCCGACGGTGATAGGCGAAGACAGCACCTCTACCCATAATCTCTGCGTGGGTATTGAAGGCCTCCTTCTGGACGGCTATTGCGTCCGGTGAGGCATCGGCGAAAAGCTTCGCCATCTTCCACACCTCTTCCTCCAGCTTGTCTGCCGGTACGGCCTGGTTGACCAGCCCGATACGTTCTGCTTCCTTTCCGTCGATTATCTTCTGGGTCAGGAGCATTTCCTTGGCTTTCCGCATGCCGAGATAGGTCACCCATAGGGGCATACTGTCAACCCCCCCGCGGCCCACGGGATGTCCCAACTTGGCATCTTCGGCGGCGATGGCGATGTCGCAGAGCATCTCCAGGTAGCACCCCGCCGAGAGGCAGTAGCCATGTATCTGGGCGATGACCGGCTTGGGTATGTTCATGATCCTCAGATATCGCTCACTGATGTTTCGCAAGGTGCTGAGGGCATTGCTGGTGGTCCACTCCTCCTGTCCTTGCGGACCGGTGATGTAGTAGCTGGCTTTGAGGTCCCAGCCGGCGCAGAACGCCCTTCCTGTGCCCTGGAGGATGATGACCCTCACGTCGGGGTCATTCTCGGCCTCGCCAAAGGCCTCAAGCAGGTCGTCCCATAGGCCATGGTTCAGGGCATTCATCTTGTCGCCCCGGTTCATGGTAATTCTTGCGATGTTTTCTTTGAGGTCGTAAATGATGTTTTCCAGTTCCATAATCGTTCCTTCCTTTTTGTGGTGGTTGGATTCGGTGCCCCTCATGAAAGCACAGGAAAATACGCGTCCGTAAACGCGACATGGCCATGAAGACCCACTTGCCGAGGCTGGGTTTGATCTATATTGACTGCCTTTGGATCGTTTCCTGTCAGCATTTTCGCGCCAGTCAGGCAAAATCAGGTATACATCGTATATTCATCGCAATCAAGTACCGGATCGTCCGTGTTTCTTTCTGTCTAGAATACCCCCGGGTCCATCAGTTGAATTTGTTTTGCTTATAAGTTTGATGGCGTCGTAAAAAGTCTCCATCTACGGCGTTATAGCGTTTGGCCAGACGTTCGACATACTGCATATATGCCTTCACGCCTGGCCAACCACTATGCCTTGTATATGAAGATTTCTACTTAGCCATCGGTTACACTTTTTACGAGTTCATCAAGTTTAGATGGTTACTGATATGTGGGCTCGGCAGGACGTTACGACCGATTTAGGGAAATGCCAGATCTTGTGCGATATCACCCACAATGGATCGATTCTGCCGCTGAACGGTTACGGTTTGTGTCATTTCTCCAGCGCTGCGATCCCGGCATCGACTCTCGCGCTTCTTTCTTCATCGAACCACCATAGTTCGTGAAAACCGGCGCTCTTTTTTTCCGGTGTGGGTTCCGGATAGCCGAAACGGTCCCAGTATACCATACGGCGACCCTTTGGATAGCCCCCGGGAATCACGTAATAACTCCATAGCAGGATTCTGTCCAGGGCTTGACCGATGACGGCCAGCTCTTCTCTCGTACCGGCTGCTATGGCTTTCTCGGTGAGAATATCGACAGCGGGATTACGAATGGCTGCATAGTTATACATATTGGGTCGGTCGGCATTTTGGGCCAGGAAGTAGCTGCGAATCAGCCAATGCAGGGGGATGCTGTTCTGCCACATGGAATTGATGATGACTTCGTAATCGTATTTCCGTAATCGGTTAATGGCCTGACTGCTTTCCACCCGGCGGAGCTTGGATTCGATCCCGAGTCGTTTCAGATTGTCCACATAGGATATGAGTGTACGTTCTTCCTCAACCGATCGGGCCATGAAGTCCAAGGTGAAGGCCTCTCCGGTTGAGCGATTGACCCGCTTGAAATCGGCAATGGTCCATCCTGCGTCCTCGAGTAACGCGTGTGCTTTCAGTAGGGAGTCTCGGTTGGGACCGAAGGGCGTATTGACAGGCCAAGCGATTTCATCGGTGAACACCCGATCCGGTATCTGACCCCGGAACGGTTCGAGCAGTTCCAGTTCTGCTGCCGATGGCAGACCCCTGGCAACCAGCTCCGATCCCATAAAATAGCTAAGGTTGCGTCTATTGTAACCATACCAGAGCACCCGGTTGGACCACTGGAAGTTATAGGCGATGGACAGGGCTTCCCGGACGCGGATATCGTTGAGCTTTTCTATTCGGGTGTTGAAGATGATTGCCCAATTCATCCCATAGGGGATCTTCATTTTCCAGAGGTTCTTTTTAAAAAGGCCATGACGATAGCCGTCAAAATCATAGGAAATTGCCCAGCTTTTTGAGTCACCTTCCCATCTAAAGTCGAACACATG
>JAZFSW010000475.1:0-11100 GCA_036446375.1 Desulfobacterales bacterium
AAGCTTGGGATAGAGCCTGGCCGAAGGCAAGCGCGCTGAATCGGAACCTCACTACTGAGGACCTCGCCCGCGCTGAGAAAAGAAGCAGGTTGACTTAGTCATGGATTTAGTTTACTCTTGCGCGTATGAATCACTGCAACAGACCTTGACGTTGAGGATTGGAGAGATAGGATGTTGACTGTCAACACACATGAGGCAAAAACACAGTTGTCGCGCCTACTGGTGAGGGTCAGCAATGGTGAGGAGATCATCATTGCCAAGGCGGGCAAAGCAATCGCTCGTCTCGTTCCAATAAAGCAACCGGCGGCCCGTCGGGAACCCGGTCTGGACAAAGACAAAGCCTGGATTGCAGACGATTTTACTGCTCCGCTGCCGGAAGAGATCGGACGCTTCTTCGAATGATACGAGATGAATGAGAACAGTGGGTACCTGATTGATACCCACATTTGGCTGTGGTGGCACATTGATCCAGACAAATTGAGCAGCAAATCCTTTGGGCTTATCGAAAGGGCCGAAACACCGATATATTTCTCCGTTGTCAGTGCTTGGGAAATCGTCATCAAACACAGCGTCGGCAAGCTAGAGCTCCCTTACCCGCCATACACCTATGTTCCAAAACGGTTGGAGGTCAGCCACATGGACGTATTGCAGGTTCAGCTTGAACATGTCTTGAAGGTTCAAAACCTGCCGGATCATCACAAAGATCCATTCGATAGACTGCTAATCGCCCAAGCCCTGGCAGAAAACCTGACCATCATCTCAAATGATCGACAATTGAGGGAGTACAGCTCTCAGATCGTATGGTAACCTCAACGTTGCATAAAATCGATTAGGAATTGTGTGAAAGCGCTGAGGCCTGCCGCCTAAATGGCATGTGCCGTTCTATTAATGTTCTGTTGCTGAAGCGGATCATTCAGGCTGAGCGTTTCAGTTCAAGATACCTCAAGCCCCCTTGAGCTCGATCCAGATCCTATCGTAGATCCGGGTTGCCTCGCCGACGTCTGTTACGAATTCAAGTCGCTCAAGGGTTTCGGCAGGCGGATAGATGCCGGGATTCTTGAGATCGGCTTTGTTGAGAAAGGATTTGGCCCCTTCAACGGGGCTGGCGTAATGGACCGTGTTGGAGACACCGGCCGAGACATCCGGGCGCAGGTTATAGTTCAGCCACGCCTCGGCGGTGTATTTGTGGGGTGCCGATTTGGGGATGACAAGATTGTCTGTCCAGACCTCGCACCCCTCTTTGGGTATGCAGTATTCGATGGCATCGTTTTCAGCCTTTGCCATAAACACATCGCCGCTCCACAACTCGGCCAACCATACCTCTCCGGAGATCAGCAGACCTTTAACCGGCGCGGAGATATAGGCTTTCAGGAGTGATTTTTGCTCCAGGAGAAGTTTCTTGGCTTCCATCAGTTGCTTTTCGCTGGTGGAATTGAGGGAATAACCGAGTCGCTTCAGCGCCACGGAAAAAAGGGCGCGCATTTCGTCCAACATGGTGATTTTCCCCTTGTACCGGGGATCCCAGAAAATATCCCAGCTATCCACTGTGCCGGTTATCTTCTCTGAATTGTAGCCAAAACCCGTCGTGCCCCATTGATAGGGCACCGAATACCGGTTGCCCGGATCAAAGGGGGTGTCGAGCAATTCCCTGGTAACCCCTTTCAGGTTGGGGATGTTCTCGTGGTTCAGCGGCGCAAGCAGCTTCTGCTTGATCATGATATCGACCATATAGCTGGTGGGGACCACCACATCATAACCGGTAGCACCGGACATAAGCTTGGCCAGCAGCCGCTCGTTATCCTCATAGGTATCGTAGGTGACCTTTACCCCGAATTCTTTTTCAAACCCGGATATCGTATCTTCCCCGATATAATCGGACCAGTTGTAGAGGTTTAATGTCTTGGATAGCTTCCCCCGGTCCACCTGGGCGGCATACGCCGACCGGGAGCCCAGACGGCCCGCAATCGACAGGGCGCTTGCCATGGACAGGCCCAAGGCCGTGGACCGCCGGATAAACTCCCGCCGTGTCAATTGCTTCGTTTCAACCGCTTCCACGAGTTGATCGATCATTTCATTGCTCATTTATCTCTCCTTGTGTTCTCATTCGCATCTCCTTCCCCGGAACCGACAACAGCTCTGACATTCTGAAACCGATCGGCAATAGCAATCAGCAGGACCGAGAAAAGGACGATCAGCGCACTCAAGGCATTAATCTTGGGGGAGACCCCGAGACGCACCATCGAGTATATTTTCAATGGGAGGGTGGTCGACCCCACACCGGTGACAAAAAAGGTAATCACAAAATCATTGAAGGACAGGGTAAAGGCCAGAAGGGACGCAGCCATGATACCGGGTGAAAGCTGGGGAATCGTTATTCTGAAAAACGTTGTCCATTCGTCCGCTCCCAAATCCATTGCAGCTTCTTCCAGCGATCGATCCATCCCTTGCAGGCGCGCCCGCACGACTAACATGACAAAAGGAATGTCAAAAGCCACATGGGCGACAGTAATAGAGAAAAGACCCAGGGGGAATTGAATCGTCATGAAAAATATCAACAGCGAAATACCCACAACAATTTCAGGGGTAACAATCGGCAGGAAAAGACTGCCGTCGAAAACAATCTTGCCGCGGAATCGATAGCGATAGAGACCATAGGCGGTCAGGGTTCCGATGATGGTGGCAAAAAACGTGGCGACAAGAGCTATAATCAGGCTGTTGATCAGCGCATCGATTATCAGGGGATCCCGGATCAGTTGAAGATACCAGTCCCCGGTGAACCGTTCCCATCGGACGCTGAAGCGGGAGGAATTAAAAGAAAAGGCGATCAACACGGCAACGGGAAGATACAGAAAAAGGTAGCAGACCACAGTATAGCTGTTCAGAGGCCCGATACGCCGCAGCGGTTTCATAATGCCTCCTCCAGAGCTTTCCGGCCGCCGGAAAACTTCAGATAGGAAAGCACCGCCGCCAATACCACCGCCATGAGAATAAACGATGCCGCCGAACCCAACGGCCAGTTTCGTGAGGCACCAAACTGGAGCTGGATCAGGTTGCCGACCATCATCACTTTGGCACCTCCCAGCAAATCGGGGATAACAAAGGCACCCATGGAAGGAATGAACACCAGCAGCATTCCTGCCAAGATACCGGATTGGGTCAAAGGAATCGTCACTTTGAAAAACCGCCGGATGGGTCCCGCGCCGAGATCCTCGGCCGCCTCCAGCAGGGAGTGGTCGAGTTTCTCAATCGACGCGTAAAGGGGCAGGACCATGAAGGGAAGATAGACATAACTCAGTCCCATGAGAATGGCACCTTCGGTGTAAAGAAGGGTAACCGGAGACTCGATGATATGAAGATACATAAGAACATTGTTGATCAGTCCCGTATCCCGCAGAATCAACATCCAGGCATAGGTGCGGATAAGATCGCTGGTCCAAAAGGGCACGATGACCAGAAAAAGGAGGATGTTTCGCCATCGCTTTTGGGCCGTTGCGATTCTGTAGGCCAGGGGATAGCCGATAGCCAGGAGAATCGTCGTGGTTAAGAAAGAGATCCGCAGGGAGCGCAACAGGATCTTCAGATACAACGGATCCATCAGCCGGGTGTAGTTTTGCCAGGTGAATATCCACTGAACCCCCCCGTAAAGTCCCCGCTCAAGAAAACTATAGGCCGCCATCAAAACCAGTGGCAGGAGGAAGAAGATCCCGATCCAGAAGATACAGGGAGAGAGGATACCGAAGACCTTCGCCGAGGAATGGCGATGGAAGAAATCCAGAACCGGTTTTCTGAAGTTTATCGAACTGTTAGATTTCATAATCCCTTCAATCGGCCAGAATAACCCCGTCTTCCCGATGCCAGGAAACAACGACATGGTCTCCAGATGAGAAAGGAAAGGGCTGACGTGACCGGCGATCGTTTTTCACATCTACCTTCACCTGTTGGTCATCTGCGAGGGAAATCACATAGGTTACCGATCCGCCAAGAAAAATTCTGTTGAGGATACGGCCATGGAACCGGTTCTCTCCTTCAGTATCTTCTTCGCCGGATATCACCGATATTTTCTCAGGCCGCACCGAGAACTGCAAGGGTTGTCCTTTCTGCCTGTTTTCCGATCCGGGCAGAGACACCGTCAGGCCACTGTTGGTTTCCACCACAAGTTGTTCCTGCCCGCTTTCTGCTATCTTCCCGGAAAAGAAATTAGAAACACCAATGAACTCGGCCACAAAGCGGGTCCGCGGCATATTATAGATATCCTCGGGCGTTCCCACCTGGGCGAGGCGTCCCTTTTCCATAACGGCAATCCGGTCTGACATGGTCAGCGCTTCTTCCTGATCATGGGTCACATATATAAAGGTAATACCAACTTTCTCCTGGAGCCGCTTCAGTTCAATCTGCATCTCTTTTCGCAATTTCAAGTCAAGGGCGCCAAGGGGTTCGTCCAGGAGAAGCACATCCGGCCGCAACACCAGTGCCCGAGCAAGCGCCACCCGTTGCTGTTCGCCGCCACTGAGCTGGCGGGGATACCGAGGCCCCATTCCCTCAAGATGCACGAGATCCAAGGCCTCATTGATCTGTCTTGTGATGTGGCTCCGGGGGATTTTCTTTCTTTCCAGGCCAAAGGCGATGTTACCGGTTACTGTCAGGTGGGGAAAAAGCGCATAGCTCTGGAAAACCGTATTCACGTTGCGTTCGTAGGGTCTTTTGTCGGCCACATCTTCGTCATTGATGAGAATCTGTCCGCCGGTTGGCGCCTCGAATCCGGCAATTAATCGCAGTGTCGTCGTTTTGCCGCAGCCACTGGGACCGAGAAGCGAAAAGAACTCGCCGCGTCGGACCTGGAGCGATACGCGATCAACAGCGTTCACGTCGCCAAAGGCTTTAATGACCCCTTTTAATTCTACGGTAATGTCCACGGGATATGCTCACCCTGTCCTGCTGGTATATGATGGCGGCCCGACACCAAGGTTCTCTACCCGTATGGTTGAGAAGAGGGCCTCGCATGAAACTACATTTGTATTTCTCACCGCCCGCTTCGCTCGAGGCGCTAAGGACGCAGGGGTAACAAATTGACCTTTCAGGTCTTTTCTTTGCGTCTTGGCGTCTTTGCGCGAGAATTCAGTTTCCTTTTCGATTGGACTGGCTGCTTTTCAAGCCAGAGGCACCGCTCATAGAGATCTGGTATGCTTTCACTTACACCCGAACCCTTGAACCCTTAGGATCATTCAACTCTTTTGGTGATGGTCCGATAGCATTTGCGGGCTGCAATCCCCTGCATTTCTGCAGCCCAAGATCTGCAGAGATGCCGCCGCAAATGAGGTCAACGTAGGGAAAACACACGCCAAAGTCAACGCTATAATGGGTGGGGCTTTCATTGAGGATGATTATATCCCGGATCTTTCAGATAGAAACTCATTGACCTCCTTGATTCTGTCGTATTAGTATGCGCGAATCATATCTGTGTCAGTATATTTTCGCCATGGAACTGGGCAAAGAAAAAGTCTTTCAATCGATCAAATCTAGGAGGTATGGAAATGAAACTACTGCGAGCGAACATGACAACCAAAGACATTTCAACTGAGGACCTGCCCGCAGATTGGCAGATTGTAGGCGGCCGAGGACTAAGTGCCAGGATACTGAACAAAGAAGTGCCACCAGATACGGATCCCCTCGGACCTGCGGCGAAACTGGTCCTTGCCGGCGGCCCTCTGGCCGGGATACTCGCGCCTTCTTTCGGTCGGGCATCCGCCGGTGCCAAGAGTCCCCTGACGCAAGGTATCAAGGAGGCCAATGCCGGTGGTCCGGCAATGCAGCAGCTGGATAAGCTGGGGTACCGGGCCATCATCGTAGAAGGGGCCCCCGAGGACGGCAAATTGAGTGTGTTGAGCATAAATAAGGACGGTGCTTCCCTCGACGATGGGTCGGAATACGCGGGAATGAAGAATTATGACCTGGTCAAAGCGCTGGTGGAAAAATACGGTGATGGTTCCACGGTGATCTGCATCGGTCCGGCCGGTGAAAGAAAATACACCGGTGCCTCCATCGCCTTTGCCGACAAGGATGGACTCCCTTCGCGTCATGCAGGCCGTGGTGGGCTGGGCGCGGTGATGGGTGCTAAGGGTCTAAAGGCCGTCGTACTTAATGATAAAGGTGCCCCTAAGTTGGAGATGGCCGACAGAGAGGCCTACAACGCAGCTCTGAAACAATGGGCTGAATTGGTGAAGAACGACCCTCAGGCGAAGGGCATGAGCACAAACGGCACGCCGGGTGGTGTGGTTTTCCTACGGCAAATGGGCAGCATGCCCTCTAAGAACTACTCCAATGAGCAAACCGATGGATTTGAAAGACTGGCCGGGGACCATCTCGGTGTCTTGAGGAAAGAAAGGGGCGGGCGTATGGACGGCTGCATGCCCGGATGTCTTGTCAAGTGCTCGATTATCCATCACGGACCGGATGGCGAGCATATCACATCTGCTTTGGAGTATGAAACGTTGGCCCTTTTGGGGACGAATATCGGTATTTCCGATCCGGATGTCGTGGGTAAGTTCGATAAAATATGCGACGATTTGGGACTCGATACGATTGAGACCGGTAGTGCCATGGGTGTAGCGGCCAGCGAAGGCAAGATGACCTTTGGCGACGCTGAATCAGCACTGGCACTCTTTGATGAGATTGAAAAAGGAACCGATTTCGGAAACACCCTGGGAAACGGCGTCGTGGCGACCTGTAAGGCCTTGGGGGTGGAAAGAATGCCGGCTTTTGGCGGCCAGGCCATTCCGGCTCATGATCCGAGAGCTACCAAGACCACGGGTACGACCTACGCTACCAGTCCCATGGGTGCGGACCATACCGCCGGCCTCGGATACGGCAATCTGGCGACCGGTATCGACTATGTGAAAGCCTCCAAGGCGGCCCAGTTATTGATTGGGGCCTACGATAGTCTCGGGCTCTGCATGTTTGCCGCTCCCGCCGATCCCAAATCAATCGAACTTATCCAAACCATGCTCGGGGCACGCTATGGCAGAGAGGTTAGCGCAGAGGAAGTAATGGCTCTTGGCACCCAGACCATCAAGGACGAACTGGAATTTAACGCTGGATCCGGGTTCAACGCGAATACGTTTCCCGAGTGGACTCGAAAAGAGGCGCTGCAACCGTCCTTTGCCACCTATGACGTTTCTGACGAAGATCTGGCCAAGATCTGGGACGACTAGGAAAGGCCAAAGAGGAGCAAGATTATGGGAAAGGTTCTAATCATCTATCACTCCCAGAGTGGTAATACCAAGGCAGCGGCCGATATCGTCTGTGCGGCGGCAAAAGGGGTTTCCGAAACCGAGGTGGTTTTCAAGGAGGCACTGGATGCCAATGCGGACGATCTACTCGCCTGTGACGCTATTGCCGTAGGAACACCGGATTACTTCAGTTACATGGCCGGGGGGATAAAGGATTTCTTTGACAGAACATTCTACCCGACCCAAGGCTCAGTGACGGATAAGCCCTGCGGTATCTTTCTCACTCATGGGGGGGGTGGCAGGGCGATGGACAGTGTGAAGAACATCTGCGGAAGCTTTAAGTTCCGTGTCCTCGATCCGCCAGTTTCGGTACTGAACAGCCCCGATGAGGACGCCAGAGCCGCCTTGACTACGCTCGGGACGCTTCTGGCGGAAGCAGCGAAAGAACCTAAGGATCCGGATTCCGCTTCCTGACAAACAAAGACGTCCCCGGGAAATGTCGATTAATCGAAAGAGAAATCGGGTAACATTTCCCCGGGACGTTTCCAATACCCCCGCCAAGATAGACCCGATCCGCTTCTGAACCTGACTACGAAGCGCTCAGCTTTATATAGATATACCCGCCACTGTTGAATCCAAACGGTTTCAGTACATTAAGATAATTGCTGGAAAGTCCTCTGTAAAAGGTATCAAAACGGACCTGGTAGGGGTTCTCCTGGAATGGATCCACGTCGAGAACGGTAACCATCCCCTTTTCCCTATCAAAGCTGCCAACCGGTGAAATATGGGGGATGTTCAGGTCCGGGACATAGGCCCCCTGATCGAAATGGGCAATGATCAGGCAATTGCCTTTCTTCTCAAAATCATCGAGTCGCTGCCACAGGACCTCTTTGATGATCTTCGCTTGATCCGGTTCCTTCCTGGCCTGAACCGCTTCAAGCGTATCATACCGGATCCCATAGGCATCCAGACTGCTCCGGGTGATGGCCTCGAGAACCGAAAGGGGAAGGCCCCGTTTCCCATTGTCACCCCCGGCACTCATCCGCTCTTTCCAGTTTGCCGTTCTTACTTTTTCAAGAATGTCCATCTGGGTAATCGGGGCAACGGTTTCCCCCTGCGAATCCCTGATGGCATTAATCACCGACACCACTGTGGCAACAGAACAGGAGGCCTCGTGGAATTGCTTCACCTGGTGTTTGATTAATGCCGCTTTCAGAGGGTTGCCGTCGCTGGGTATAGGACCATAGAGGGGTACCATCCCATCAGGACCGAAGGCACCGGTTCTCGTTATCTTGTGAATCCCATAGGGGATATAGAAAGCCCCGTATATGATGAGTCGTCGAAGGTCCATGTTTCTTTCCTGCTTTCCCGGTTGTTCGAAATGCTCAGTCTGGTGACCACCTGCTTGAAGATGCTCATGATCGATATCGTATCTACCCCATACAAGCAAAAAACACAAATCGCTCGTGGCGCTTCCCTGCGGTCAATATGGAGGTCCGGCATGTCCTCGCGCCTCCAAAACCCGACCGGTCCAGGGCGGGGTTTTCGGCGTGTTGACATTCAACCACGGATAATGCATCTTGATCGCATGAGAAAGGAGCAATAATGGGTACCGGCAACGCTGTTCCCCTGAATACCAAGCTCATGTATGGCGTCGGACAAGCCGCCGAGTCGGTCAAGAACTTTGGTTTCGGTACCCTTTTGCTTCTATACTATAATCAGGTGCTGGGACTATCAGGAACCTATTGTGGTATGGCCGTTTTCATCGCCATGGCAGCAGATGCCATCTCGGATCCGGTCGTCGGATCCTGGTCGGACGGCACACAATCCCGATGGGGTCGCCGCCACCCCTTCATGTTGGTTTCGATCCTTCCCCTGGGTCTGACATTCTATTTCCTGTTTGTACCCCCTCAAGGTCTTTCGGAGTTTTCGCTCTTTGTATGGTTTGCCACCGTCAGCGTACTGGTGCGAACGGCGCTAACCTTTTTCCATGTGCCCTATCTTTCAATGGGAGCCGAACTCACGCAGGATTACCAGGAACGCACCCATGTTGTTGTGGTCAGAACCGCATTTGGCCTGGCGGCCGCACTGGTCGTCATCGCCATTGCCTGGAACTACTTCTTCATCAGTACCCCGGACAATCCCACCCCGCAACTGACAAGGGAACCCTATTTCAGTTATGCCGTTCTCAGTTCTTTCGTGATGATGGCGATGATGGTGATCTGTGTATGGGGCACGAGACACTCGATTCCTTCCCTTGCCGGTTCAAGACAGGTGGCCCGTCGGTTTAATTTCATGCAGGTTTACACCGATATCTATCAGGCCTTACAGAATCCGTCCTACCGCGCCCTGTTTTTCAGCACGATCCTTTTCTTTATTTTCGCAGGAACACATGGCGCCCTGGCCATGCATTTGAAAACATTCTTCTGGCAATTGGACACCAGAGGTATCCAGTATTGGCAATATGGTGCCGTGCTGGGGGGCATCCTCGGATTGCCCCTTACGCCGATTCTCAACCGGTGGGTCGACAAAAAATGGACGGTAATCATCGGGTGCGGGGGGGCAGCGCTTGCCAATACGGGACCGGTTCTGATGAAAATGGCGGGACTGATGCCAACAGACATGTCGGTTCTCGTTCCCCTCCTGGTATCCCTCTCGGCACTTTCTACTATCTCTGGGCTTCAGGCCGCTGTAACGGTAGCGTCTATGATGGGCGATATCGCCGATGAACATGAACTCAACCACGGTACCCGCCAGGAAGGCATCTATTTTGGCTCCTACAATTTTTCCGCCAAATGCACCACCGCTGTGGGAAACCTGGTGGCAGGCTTTGCATTGGACATCATTCACTTTCCGGTCAATTCCAAACCCGGTGGGGTCGATGATTCGGTTCTGTTCAATTTTGGTGTGATGTATAGTTCGGTAACACTGATCATGATCTTTTCCACCTGGGTATTCCTGTCTTACCGTCTGGACAGGAAAAGACATGAGGAGATTATGCTGGAGCTGCGCAAACGGCAGGAAACAGATCCTGACGACAGCCACCTGCAGGAAGAAGAGGAAATGACAAAGAGCCCTGAGAGTTAATCGATCCCATTACGGAGGAAACATCCATGGACACACAGGAAACACTTCTAAACAGACGCAGCATACGAGCATATCTGAAAGACCCGGTCGCGCCCGAAACGATCAAGAAGATCATGACCGCAGCGATATGGGCACCCTCGGGCAGCAACACCCAGCCCTGGCGATTTTATGTGGCAACAGGAGCCAAACGGGATCAACTGGTCGAGGCGATGGTCGAAGCCTCGGGTCCGGAAGCCCCGACCGTTGACGCGTTTGACGAACTGGTCGGCCGTCTTGAGAAGGAGGCAAACGAAGCTTCCGATGGCATCAGTTGGGGTCCCATGAATGAGGAAACGATGACGTTTGCTCGTTTCGGCAGCATCCGATTCTACCAGGCACCGGTGGCCATCGTCCTGGCGGCACCAAAACAGATGTCCGGTTCTGCCCAGCAGAGTCTCGGGGCGGCAATGGAAAACTTACTGTTGGCCGCACATGCAGAAGGGCTGGGAACCTGCTGGCTGGGGATGCCGTTGATGTATAAGGAAAAGATAATAGAGGTCCTCAATATACCGGAAGATGAGGTCCTGATCACCTCTGCAAGCCTGGGTTATCCGGATACTGCGTCCCCGTTCAATAGGATGGACCGGATGCGGCTACCCTACGATGAAACCGTTCATCTCTTGTCCTGACCCCAACGATTACATCGTTGCTTCCCCCCAACGATCACATCGTTGCTTCCCCCAACGATTACATCGTTGCTTCCCCCAACGATTACATCGTTGCTTCCCCCCAACGATCACATCGTTGC
>JAZFSW010000476.1:0-11219 GCA_036446375.1 Desulfobacterales bacterium
TGCCCGTGCGGATCCTCCGCATGCCCCCTTCAAACCGAGCATGTTCACCAGAAGAGATGGGCCAGATCCTATGACAGGGGTCTGGCCCTGCTTGTTTTTGTTCTCTCAGTAAAGAAACTGGCTATGGGGCGTTGAGAGTTCAGGTTCCAGAGTTCCGTTTTCAGGTGTCAGTATAGCTCTTTAGGCGCCCTTACTGACACCTGACACCCGACACCTGTCTCTGTTAAAGCCGAGTAGGCGCAAACCAAGCACTGTGTCGTTTCTTTTTCGATCAGACTGCTGCTATCTGGCCAGCGGCACCGCTCATTTCAATGTTGAATATGGCAAGGTGAAAACGTTAATCACCTTTTCTCTGGGAGCGGTAGGCCGGAGGTTCTCGAAAAACGCCTTCATCTCTTCGTTTGCCGGAGCGTACGCTTCCTGGGCAATGGCTCCCTTCCAGACATCGATAAAAACATTCTTATTTCCGGTAACCGGTGTCCAGCTTGCCACAATAGGAAACGCGCCGTCACTTTGTGCTAGAGAAACTCTGAATTGCTCGAGCATGCCCGGCACAACATGCAGGATTGCCAGAGAGTATTTTCCCAGCGGATTTTCAGCGCTATCTTCTATGGCCTTTTGCGTCACCGCAGCCGGAATGCCGTTCAAATCCTCCAGCAGGTTGAATTTACGCTGGGGCGCCATCTCATCCAGTTTCTTCTCGATCTCAATCCATCGGGAATCGTTCTTGAGCCTGTCCCAATGTTTACCAAAAGAGGCGAAATCTTCGAATTCATAGACATGCCGTACCTGGCCGAACCATTCGGTATGTGAATACCAGGCGGCGAGAATCCGAACACCCGCATCGGCGCAGGCCGGGACAATTTCTTCCTGAGCATAGTCGACCAGTTTGTCCATGGTGGTCGGGCTTGCCGGTTCCAGGTTGAGTGTGTCTTCGAAATAGATCATAGTCGGTCTCCTTTGCTTTAAGCTTGGCACACATATTTACAAGTTCGATCCCGTATTGTGCTTTAGCTCACCGCAGAGTCGCAGAGGACGCAGAGAACAGACAATTTGTCTCTGCGGTCTCTGCGGTAAAGTCCCGCTGTGAGCGGGAGGACCGTAGTCCCGCTGCAAGCGGGATAAAACGAAAAATGTGTCCAGAATGCGTTACTGTATTTACAAATAAGAGTACTTAGGGCTCGTATGCGGGCACCATCGTCGGCCCAAGTTGCGTCTTCAGCACGCGTTGGGCCATTTCGACGAAATCAGCCAATACCGGCCGGGTTTCCCGAGGGTCAATGATATCCTCGATACTGAAGGTCTCGGCCGTTCGGAAGGGCGAGGCCAGTGCCTGCAGGCGCTGTTCGATCTCGGCAAGTTTAGCTTTGGGATCCGGCGCGCTGTCTATTTCGCGGCGGTAGGCCGCATATGTGCCGCCCTCGATGTGCATCGAGCCCCAATTGCCCGATGGCCACGCATAGCGTCTGTACATGCCGCTGGGTCGGAGATTGAGTTGCCCGGCAACACCGTAGATCTGACGGATGACAAACGTGATCCAGGGCATTTTGCTTCTGCCGGTGACGTGAACCAGCCTTGCCCCGGCACGCACGATCCCCTGCTTTTGTGCCTCGATACCCACCATGAATCCCGGCTCATCGGCAAAGTATACCAGCGGCAGATGAAACGTGTCACACAGATTGAGGAAGCGAACAACCTTCAGGCCGGCGGCCATATCCATGGAGCCGGCCAGGGCTTTCGGATTGTTGATCATGACGCCAACAGGATAGCCGTTCACTCGGGCCAGGCCGATGATGCGTGACTGACCGTAAAGCGGGCTGATCTCGAAGAACGAATCGCGGTCCATGACGTGATCCAGAATCGCATAGGGATCGTATGCTCTTCTCCTGTTCCGGGGTATGGCAGACAGCAACCCCTCATCGCGTCGGTCGCGGTCATCTTCAGGCTCAATGCGCGGCGGCATTTCCCACACATTGCTTGGCAGGTAGCTGAGAAACTGCCTGATCATGCCAAGGGCCTCTTCTTCGTTCTCGGCCAGATTGTCAATGACCCCGCCCTTGCGGACCTGCGTTCGTTCGTCTCCGAGTTCCTCCTTGGTGATGTCATAACCGAGCGCCGCCTTGACCACCGGCGGCCCCCCGGGAAAGATCTGGCTGGTGCCCTTCACCATCACACTGAAGTGGGAGATGCAGGCTTCGATCGCCGGACCTCCGGCTACCGAGCCCATCACCCCCGAGACAACCGGTACCATGCCGAGGAGGCGTCCCGCTTGAACGCCAACGATGTTGCTGATAGCGTAAGTGCGGCCGATTTCTTCAAAGGTCTTCACGCTTCCTCCGGTAGCATCAAGCAGGCGAATGTAGGGAAGGTGCCATTCCTGGGCCATCAGCTCAGCATAGTTCCCCTTGGGGCCATAGCCGCCGCTGCCACCACGGATGGTAAAGTCCCCGGCGTTGAGAATTACCTTGCGGCCGTCCAAGGTGCAAGTGCCCACCACAAAGGAATCCGGCGTAAACGCGTCGAGTTTCTGGTCACTGCCGTACGTTGCGGTACCGGTCAGGCCGCCTATCTCATCGAACGAGTCCGGATCAGCTATTCCCGCAATTCGCTCGCGGACAGTGAGCTTGCCTCGGGCACGTTGCCGTGCGATGTTTTCCTCGCCACCCATCTGCGCGGCAAGATGCTTCCGGTGCTCCAGTTCCTCAATCTCCGGCTCCCATACCATGGTCTCTCTCCTTTTCTGTTGGTTTGGTGTCTATCGGCCTTTTCCTCTGCTGTCTGAGCGGGCGCAGTATCCTTACGGCAATGATATTGTCGTTGATCTCCGAGGTGATGCTTGAGCTCACGAAAGAAGAACGCCCCATAGTTGATGAATTCGTAAGTAGTCAGATATCATCATCTTCTGTCATTCCCGCGAAGGCGGGACACAGAGTGAAGCGTAGCGCTCATCCAGTGTTTTCAATAGGTTCTGGACTCCCGCCTTCGCGGGAGTGACGGTATTTCGGATTTCTTACGAGACCGTCATCGTTCTTTCTCAGATGTGGGCAAATGTGCTGCGATCCCCAAAATGCCTTTCTAATGCTTCCCCACCTGAACCAGCGCGGTATTGCTGGCAAAGGCTCCGCCCGGGGAGTAATCGTCCTTGGTGAGTGTATTGGGATTTCCCCCCCGGTCTGCCCCGTTCTCATCGGGGGCAAACCAGGCGCCTTCACTGAGGTTCACCACGCCGGGCATGATCCTCTCGGTTAGCCTGGCAGAGATGATGACCTTTCCCCGATCGTTGAATACCTCGACCGTGTCCCCCTGGTTGATCCCCCTGGGCTTGGCATCGATGGGATTGATCCAGAGTTGTTGCGGTTCGGTTTCTTTGAGCAGGGGGATGTTGTCAAACTGGGAGTGTGCCCGCCGTTTGGAGTGAATGGAAATGAATTGAAGCGGATACGTCTTTGCCAGAGGATCGGTCAGCCCTTCCCAGGTTTCGATGTATTTGGGAATGGGCGGGATCTTCGGATGGTTCATGTCGGCCAGTTGTTGGGAGTAGATCTCGATCTTCCCGGACGGTGTGGGAAAGGGATTGTTCTCGGGATCTTCGATCTGGTGCTTGAAGCCCACATGGGGTTCGGCCAAGGTCGACTTCTGAAGGCCTTTTTTCCGTAGGCTGTCGTAGTCGCCCATCCCCGGGGATTTGCTGACCGCATCTCTCAGCCACTCTTCATCCGTTTTGCCGCTGTAACCGTCGATCCCCAGTTTTTCGGCCAGTCCGGTACAGATATCCAGATGGCTCTTGGACTCATGGAGGGGGGCGATGAGTTTGTTCATATAGACGACAAACGCGGTGTGTTGACCCGAGGAGGCCATGTCGTTTCTTTCCATAAAGGTACTGGTGGGCAGCAGGATGTCGGCAAACTTTGCCGTCGGTGTCATGAACTGCTCATGGGCAACAATGAAATCCAGCTTCCGGAAGGCTTCCATGGCCTTGTTCGTGTTGGGGAACTGATTGAGGAAGTTGTTACTGTTGAGATATAAGAATTTGTAGTCTTCGGGAAAGCCGCCGGATTTGCCCTTAAGAATGGCATCGGCGATATCGGAGTTGTGTATTCTTGTACCCGGTGCCCCCGGGGGAAGCGCATATTTTCTCGGTGAAGATCCCCGTTCGATGGGATTGCCCCCGCCGCTGGAAATCGGATAGGGAACTCTGAAGGTCATGGCGGCGGCGGATAGCGATCCCGGGGCATTGCCGCCGGAAATACCGATGTTACCTGTCATTGCGGCAAGGGTGATGGCTGCCCGGTGGAACTGCTCCCCATAGGCGGTGCGACCGGCGGCCCAGCCGTCAAGCAGCGCCGCCGGTTTCCGGGTAGCATATTCGATGGCAAGATCCCGGATGGTATCTGCCGACACGCCGGTAATCGTCTCGGCCCAATCCGGTGTCTTCGCCACGCCGTCCTCGTCCCCGAGAACATATTCCTTGAAGCGGTCAAATCCCACCGTGTAGGTATCGAGGAAATGCTGATCCGCCAGGCCCTTTTCGATCAGTACATGCGCCATGGCAACCAGCATCGCCGTATCCGTCCCCGGTCGAATCGGTATCCATTGGTCTGCACAGATGGCGGCAGATTCCGTGTAATAGGGATCGACCGATATGATCCTGGCCCCGGCTTCACGCGCTTTGGCGAGAAAGAACGAGGTGCCTGCCCCCTGTATCGTGACCGCCGGATTGGTTCCCCACAGGATGATCGTTTGGGAATTGGGCAGATCGTCCTGTGTACTCCCGCCCGCCGGGTGACCGTAGGTTGCCATAGAGGCGTAGGTAGCCCCTTCGTTGGAGGCATATCCCCACATCATGGAGCACCCCCCGTGCATGCAGAGCAATCGGTGAACGGTTTTCCAGTTGTGTAACATCGACAGATCCCCTCCTCCGGAGACGTAGAGGATTGCTGCCGGCCCATAGGTTTCCTTGACCCGATTCAGTTCACCGGCCACGGCATCCAGGGCTTCATCCCAGGAGATACGCTCGAATTTCCCCTCCCCCCTTTCGCCGGTTCTTCTCATGGGGTATTGGAGACGATCCGGCGCATAGACTCGCTGACGATACGCCCGCCCCCGCAAACAGGCCCTGATCTGGGGCTGGTCGCCGTTATCGGTTTCGATCCGCGTGATCTTCCCGTCTTTCACGTGAACCCTGAGCAGGCACGCCCCACCACAGTGGTTGGAACATCCCGTCGGTACGATTGCCACAGATTCATCCGGTTGGCTCATCCCGGTTGCGACCATATCCTGTTACCTCCTTTTCATCATCCAAAGGGCGTGAAGCGTTTGTGTTGAGGACACCTGTGGTGACGGAGAATTTATTTCTTGATCCCTTCGTCTCCGGCTTTATCTTTCTACTCCTTGGGGAGAAATCGCATATACCGGTTCATCTGGCCGTAGTAATCGAACAGTGCATCGACACCACGGATCTTGAGATCCGTGTTCATGGTGATCTTATTTGCCAGCATGCCATCCCGGGGGATCTCGGCGATTTCCGCGGCCAGTGCGTTGACCTCCTTCTCTAGATCTTCGGGGGGAACGCTCCAGCTGACCAGATTCATGGCTTCAGCTTGCTTACCATCGAAAAGCCGTCCGGACCACAACACATAGCGCGCTTTTTTTGGACCCATGCATACCTGGAACATGGGCGTCGATGCAGGGCCACCCCATCTCTGAGCGGGATGCCCGAGCTGCGCATCGTCCGCGGCGATAGAGATATCGCAGGAAAGCTGCAGATAGCAGCCCGCATCGCTGCAACGGCCATGAATCTGCGCGATTGTGACTTTCGGGAAATCGAATATTCGTGTGTACTTCGCATAGACCTTTTTGTTGAGGATGTTGTAGGAATTACGGTATGTCCATCCCTCTTCCGGTGGGGTGGTGTAGTAGCTTCCTTTCGTGTCAAAGCCCGAACAGAAGCTCTTGCCGTTTGCCTTGAGTATCAGAACGTTTGTTGTTTCATCCTCTTCGGCGTAGTCCAGCGATGCCTCGAGGTCGTCGAGCATCTGATGGCTCAAGCAATTGTGCTTCTCGGGCCTGTTAAGGGTTATGCTGGCGACGTTGCCTTTCTTCTCATAGATGATTGTTTCAAATTCCTTTACCTCATTGTCAGATGCCATCGTGTTGCCTCCTGTCTGGTTGTTTGCAAAAAGAGCGCTCTTGTGTAAGCTGAATCGAAATAGCGAATGCTCGACCGGCTCGTAAGAAGGCAAAGCCGGCCCGCCTGCCAGCGCCTGCAACGCAGCAATGGCGGACAGGTGGCCGACAGGCATTCCCGGGCTGCTCGTCATTCGTGTTTCGGTGCTTTAGCGCAGTGGTGCTTTAGCGCAGTGGTGCTTTTATGGCATCCTTCCCGGTTTATCCGGTCTGGGGATAGGAGTCGCTTTCTGGCAGGTCGAAACATGGCAGAAGTGAGATCGTATGTCAAGGAAGGTTGAGCCTGTGGCTGAGGCCATTGATACACTGCCTGTGCTCTGATTCCTGAGATGGTGTTCCATGCCAACTCCCCCTCTGGCCTGGAAAACAGTGGGCCAGATGACCGGCATTTGCCAATGAGTACCCTATGGGTGATTTGAGTGTCAAGAATCCGACGATTTCCCCGCCTATCAATTGCGCTTTTGCGATAACATCCCACAATCATTGAGCCGCTTCTCATTGGGACCTTTTCGGCATGGTTCTTGCTTCTGTATTGACCAGAGAGCTGATTCACCCGAAGCGGCCAGGCGGACCGGAATAGAAATTTGCTGTGACGGTATAGACGTTTTGTTCTCGCCAGGCGCTAAGGTGCTCAGATTTAAGAAAAAATAGTTTAATATTGGCTGGTTACCTTCGCGCCTTTGCGAGAGATTTCTTACAGATGTTCCGTTTTTGCACCAATGTCGTTCTATACGCGTATCATTTTCTCTGGTATCCGGGTGGATCTGCAGACCAAACATCGTAACCAACAAAATACTGGCAGGGACGAAGATGAACAGAACAACGATTGCGACCAATAGAAAAGTGAGCGAAGAAGTAATCAATGCGCTTACAGAATCCCCATTATTTAATGCACTTAAGCCACCGGAGCTGCGAACTGTTGCCAAGCATATGAATTTGCTTGAGGTAGATAAGGATAAGGTTCTTTTCAATGAAGGGGATAAAGGAGACTATATCTGCTTTGTTGTGGATGGGACGATCGATATTTATAAGGAAGCGTCACCTGGGAAAAGTGCCGTTATCGCCTCCTTGACCAAAGGGCGTTCAATAGGTGAAATGGCGGTCATAGACAGTTTCGCCCGGTCAGCAACGGCCAAGGCCATTACGAAAGCATCATATCTCACATTAACCCAGGGCGACTTCGATGCGATACTGAAAGAGTATCCCGAGATTGGCATCAAGATTCTCAAAGGGATCTCAAGGTTACTGAGTTTGAACCTACGCATGACATCGTTTCGTCTTGCCGATCATATGTTGCCCGTTTCTTAATTCGCCGCATGGAAAAGTGAATGAATATCTCAAGTCCCAAGGTGAAAGTGTCGAAAAGAAATGATGGGTCTGTCTATGCCGGAAACGTAAAGAGATGTGTCTGTCACCCAAGCTCCGGATCCATGCGGAGCAAACAGGAAAGCAGTATGGGAGTGATATCAATCAGGCGACGATTGCCGCCCGCAAATAGAATATCTGAGGTGAAATATGCTGGAATCCAAATATCTTAAAGATGACATGCGAAACATTCAGCAGTTGCTTTCCATTTCTGCATTGAAGGATCTTGAGCCACGGGATCATTCACGGCTGTTGCGGTTGAGCAAGATTCGTAAGTACAAGGACGGGGAAGTCATCATTGAGGAAAATGACAATGACCCCTGGTTCTATTTCTTGCTTTCCGGTAAATGCTGCGTAAGAAAGGACGGTGTGGAAATTGCCACCATTGATGAAGCCGGCGATATTTTTGGTGAAATGAGCCCAATTGACGGAATGGGTCGGTCGGGTTCGGTGTACGCAATGGGAGATACGGTCTGCCTGGCGGTCGATACGGAATCAAAGCACAGACTCAATTCTGAACGGGAGGCTGTCAACCTGCTCAACCTATTATATCGGGCCGCGTCTGAGTTTCTCTCTGCCCGATTGCGCCTAACCAATGAAAAACTGGTAGCCGCAGAAAAAGAGATCGCCCGCCTGAAAGCCGGCCCTGCGCAGCCAAGAAAGGCGCAGAGCGTACCCCGTCTGCGCGCCGGATAGTTCCGCAATCGAAGTAGCAGGGCGAATTCGTCCGCATCCTACAACAATCGTCCTGCTAAATGTTCCTCCTGCAATCGCCTTGTGATTCTGAGATTTGTCACACTACTGATAACGGCTCTGAACAGCCTTGCAGGCATCTGCAACGATATCCCAGGTTCGCTTCATATCTGCTTCTGTGTGTCCGGTAGAGATGAAATGATTATGGAACGAAAGGAAGAACGCTCCCCGTTGGACGCATTCGGAAATCCAGTCTGCGTGCAGTCCCTTAAACGCTCCTTTCGGGCCGGAGGTCAGTGTCGGGTCATCTTTTGTGGTCAATCGGATATAGGGCATGGAGGGAAGGCCTGTCACCTTTAAATCATATCCATGGTCATCAGCAATATCGATCATGCCATCCATGATCTTTCTTCCGGTATCCAACATCCTGTTGGGACCATCGATCCGTTTGAGCTCCTTTAAGGTTGCCAGTGCGGCGGCCATCGGCGCAGCATTATAGAACTGGGTGCCGGTAAAGAAGACCGACGATACCGCGTCTCGCAAGGTATCCGTTCCTACCAGAGCCGAGATGGGATATCCATTTCCCAGGGCTTTGCCGAAACAGATGAGATCCGGCTTGAAACCGAAGTATTCGTTAGACCCCCTCAAGTCGGCCCTGAATCCCAGACGCACGTCATCCATAATCAACACGATCCCCCTTTTGTTGCATAGAGCCTCCACACGCGACCAATAACCTTCGTCAGGCAATACATTGTCATCCGTGGTAATATGGTGATACGGCATGGCGATAAAACCTGCGATATCGTCCCCATAATCATTTACGACCTTTTCGAATCCCTCGTAATCGTTCCAGTCCGTCCGGATGATGTTGTCCCTTTCTTCATCTATCGTTCCGGCGCTTCCCTTTCCCTGCATCCAGGGGGTGGTGCCATGATAGTGCCCATTGACCATCACAATCTTTTTCCGACCGGTGGCCGCACGGGCCACCATTGTTGCCAGATTGGTGGGATCGGCGCCATTTTTCGTAAAATAGGCCCAGTCGGCAATGGAGACCATATCCACCAATGCCTCTGCCAGTTCCACCATCACCGGTGCTGCCAGAGACACGGTATTACCTTTTTCATATTGGATCTTTGCTGCTTCATCCACCATGGGGTGATTGTATCCGAGAATCATGGGGCCGTAGGCACATACATAATCGATGAACTCATTGTCATCAATATCCCAGAATCTGGCACCCCTTGCCTTTGAAAAATACGTTGGATTTCCGGGGGAAATCGCCGACAGCTGATAATGACCGTAGATGCCGCCGGGGATGACCTTCCGGGCACGTTGGAACAGTTTCTGCGATTTCGTGTAATCGAAGGTTTTCATCACAGTACCTCCTTTAGATTGCATTTTCTATCCGGGAATACCCCTGCAGGATGGATGCCGGCCAGTTTCTCTCTGGTCCTTGGGATCATTCAGCTCTTCTTGGAGATGATTCATTCATCGTTCCTAACCGGATTCTGAATGACTGAAGGTAGATCGCTCCTCTACCCATGTCAAACAAAAAAACTCATCGACAGACTTAGGATCTGGTGCGAGCCGGGTGGCACAACGAGGCGAATGGCTGATCGCGGAACCCAGGCCATCCCAACACAATGAGACAAAGGTATAGAACCATGGGTAACTCCCCAGATCGCCTACAGAAAGGTATTGCTCCGGATCATGACTTGATTTCCAAGTGAAATATGCGATATTGTCAGCATTTGAAGATACATCTGGCAGGCATCATTCAGAACGTCGGGATGTGGCGCTAACGCAAGTTATGAAGACGACAAAAGGTAAATAGTATGGGAAGATATACCCGTCGAGTTGTCCTATTCGCTTCTAAACTCATGGTGTCCTTCATAACCATGTGTCTTCTCATTGCTACAGTGGCTCACGCTCGCCATGAGTCTACACGAAAAGTCCTCATCCTCAATTCCTACCACAAAGAGTTCAAATGGACGGATGCTCAGGTATCTGCCGCCAAAGACGTTCTGTCCGAAGGGATTGACCACCTTGAACTTTTTGTTGAGTATATGGATACGAAGAGAATATACAACGAAGAATATCTTGAACATCTCTTTCATATCTATCGGCTAAAATACAAAGAGATTCAACTTGATGCGATTATAACTACTGACGATAATGCGCTGTGGTTCGTTGCGAAATACCATAAAGAAGTGTTTGGTGAAGCGCCGGTTTCTTTCTGCGGAATCAATGACTACAAAGCGTCTTTTCTGGAAGACAGATCGCAATTCACCGGCCTGGTGGAAGTGCTGGACATCAAACCCACTATTGATCTTGCATTGCGGCTACATCCTGAAACCCGGGAGATTGTAGTGGTTGTCGACAGTACCCCCACTGGCATAGGACAGATGAGGGATATCGCTGCCGTAGCCGGGCATTACAGTAATCTGACGTTCGATTTTCTCAAAGGCAAAGATATTTCTCACGCAGAGCTATTCGAGAAACTCCGCTCATTGTCCCGAGACAGTATTGTTCTATTGGCTGTCTGGTTGCGGGATAAGAACAATGAGTACCTATCTCCTGATGAAGGGGGACGATTAATCTCTTCCAGCTCAACCGTTCCCGTTTATGGGATTATCGACATGTATTATGGCTACGGCATCGTGGGAGGGAAGCTCCTCAACAGCCGAACCCACGGTCGCATTGCGGCCGAAAAAGTGCTTCGGGTAATTGACGGCGAAAAGCCGTCTCATTTACCTGTAATCTCTACGAGTACCAACCCCTATATGTTTGATTACAGACAGCTTGAACGTTGGAAGATCAGTGTGTCGGATTTGCCCAGCAGCAGTACTATCATCAACAGGCCTTTCTCCTTCTATGAGGAGTACAGGAGGTCAATCTGGATCGTGATCGGGGTATTCGCTTTCCTCGTATCAACAATTGTAATTCTTACAATGAACTTCTTTCGCAGAAGACAG
>JAZFSW010000477.1:0-6796 GCA_036446375.1 Desulfobacterales bacterium
CTGAAAACCGGGCAGATTACGACTTTTTACGAGACCATCAAGGTCGATGAACCAGCAAAAAGTCAGATATCATCGTTTTCTGTCATTCCCGCGAAGGCGGGAATCCAGTGTTTTCAATAGGTTCTGGACTCCCGCCTTCGCGGGAGTGACGGTATTTCGGACTTTTTACGACGCCATCAAGTATCGATCTCCCGACCGGCTCGCGGATTAGCTCGGCATATCCGGTCACCGGGCTTCCATGAACTGTGCCACACCATCCTTCCGGCTCCAAACATGATTATGGGCAAACAGTTCAACCGGCGTCACCTGCATGACGATGGTGCCAACCCCCCCCCCGGGATCTTTCCAGATAGTATGCCTGGACACGCTTGTTTCTCAATCTCAGCGCCAATTGCATGGGGGCCATCACGACGCGGTTCTTCACCGTCATTTTGCGGATGGTCATCCGGTCAAAAAGCTTCATCGATTACCTCTGGACTCTCCTTTGATATACGACAAACTCTACCGTATCGCTGAACATTTTAAAACCCCTAAAACAGGGCGTCTGATTATGATTCGGCTTTTTGATATTTACCATCGGTGAGGCATTGCACTGGGCAGAAAGTCGTGCTAGGTTCGCACATCATCCCACCCGAAAGGAGCCTGCAACGATGGAAAGAAAGATTGATGAGCTGATTCAGCAACTCACTCTGGAAGAAAAAGCATCCCTTTGTGGCGGAGCCAGTTTCTGGACCACCCAAGCCATTGAACGTTTAGATATCCCATCGATTATGATGACCGATGGCCCCCATGGCTTGAGGAAACAGTCCGGTGAAAGCGACCATTTGGGTCTCAACCAGGCGGTTCCGGCGACGTGCTTTCCCACAGCAAGTGCGTTGGCTTGTTCCTGGGATGTGGAACTGGCCGGCAAAGTTGGTGGCGCGATCGGTGAGGAGGCACAGGCCGAAAACGTTCATATTGTCCTTGGACCCGGCGTCAATATCAAGCGAAGTCCTCTGTGTGGGAGAAATTTCGAGTACTATTCTGAAGATCCAGTTCTTGCCGGGGATCTGGCTGCCGCCTGGGTCAATGGTGTTCAGAGCCAGGGGGTGGGGACCTCTGTGAAGCATTACGCGGTAAATAATCAGGAATACCAGCGGATGTCCATCGACGTACAGGTCGATGAAAGGACCCTGAGGGAGATCTATCTGGCCGGGTTCGAACGGGTGGTCAAGACCGCTTTGCCCTGGACGGTGATGTGTGCTTACAACAAGGTGAACGGTATCTTATGCGCGGAACACAAGGAGCTGCTCAGCGAAATCCTGCGAGATGAATGGGGATTTGAAGGGGTGGTGGTCTCGGACTGGGGAGCTGTCGATGTTCGGGTAAACAGCCTGAAAGCCGGTCTGGATTTGCAGATGCCCGGTATTGGCGATTCGCCCGTGAAGGCCATTATGGCCGCGGTTAATGGTGGTGAGATGGATGAGACGGCCCTGGACGATGCGGTAAGAAATAGTCTGCGGATACTGTTTCGGGCGGTCGAAAAGCATAGAGAGGGATCAACATATGATCAGAAGGCTCACCATGCCCTTGCCCGAGAAGCTGCCGGGGAGTGCATTGTTCTCCTGAAAAACCAGGACGACATCCTTCCATTAGAGAAAGCGAATCTGAAGAAAATCGCCGTTATCGGTGCTTTTGCCAAAACACCGAGATATCAGGGGGGTGGCAGTTCTCATATCAATCCGACACAGCTGGATACCGCCTATGACGAGATTCTTTCCCTTTCCGGATCCGATCTGGCCGTGGGTTATGCCGATGGATATGTTATAGCATCCGATGATGTCGATGATTCCTTGATTGATCAGGCCCGGACAGTTGCTGAATCTGCGGATCTTGCCGTTCTATTTGTGGGCTTGCCCGACCGATACGAGTCTGAGGGCTACGACAGGGAGCATATCCGTCTCCCGGAGAGTCATGGCCGGATGATCGATGCGGTTTGTAGCGTGCAGAACCATGTCGTGGTTGTGCTCATCAATGGATCACCGGTTTCGATGGAGCCATGGGGCGAAGCTGTTGGCGCCATCATCGAAGGCGGTCTTCTGGGCCAGGCAGGTGGGGGTGCGATCGCTGATGTCTTGTTTGGCGAGGTGAACCCATCGGGAAAGCTTGCCGAAACCATTCCCTACCAGTTGTCCGATACGCCCTCGCATCTTAATTTTCCCGGAAAGAAACGCAAGGTTCAATACCGGGAAGGGGTCTTTGTCGGGTACCGGTACTATGATGCCAAGGGGATGGCCGTACGATATCCTTTTGGCTTTGGTCTCTCCTATACCACCTTTGACTACAGTAATCTCAGTGTGAGCAAGAAGGAGGTGGTCGATACCGAAGGGGTAGAAGTGAACGTGATCGTGAAAAACACCGGGGCTTACTATGGAAAAGAAATCGTTCAGGTCTATGTCCGGGATATCGAGTGCCGGGAAGCCCGGCCGGACAAGGAGCTGAAGGCTTTTTCCAAGGTGGGTCTGGATCCGGGAGAAGAAAAGACACTCACATTCCATCTGGGCTTCAGGGATTTTGCCTACTATGAAGATCAGATCAATGACTGGTACGTGGAAACAGGAGATTTTGACATTCTCGTCGGCAGATCATCCCGGGACATCTGTTTGAAGGAGACGATTGCAGTGTCAGGAACAAAAGTACTGAAAGATACCTTTGACCGGCATTCCACCATCGGGGAACTGATGCAGGACCCGGAAGGAATGAAGGCGGTCGGCATGATTTTCGGACTACTCAAATCCCGGTCCGAGAGGAAATCAGAAGCCGTCAGCGATGATATGATGCAGGCGATGATGCGGTTTGCGCCCCTGAGAACCGTGATGTCCTGGTCAAAAGGCGCCTTTAATGAAGAGAAGCTTGAAGAATTGCTGAAAACACTGAATCAGTAGATAAGGAGAGATACATGCTTGAAGTGGAAATACACGGTGAGGTCGCTCCCGGATTCGAGAAGGTCAAATCGGTTTTTGAGGCAAACTGGAAGGGTATTGAAGTCGGCGCCAGTTATTCGGTCGTCCACAAGGGGGAAACCGTTGTCGATCTCTGGGGAGGGTATCAGGATAGGGATTGCAGCCGACTCTGGGAGAAAGACACGCTGGTCAATGTGTACTCAACCACCAAAGGGATGGGATCTCTTGCGGTTGCGATACTCGCCGAGGAAGGCAAGATTGACTACGATGCGTTGGTGACCGATTATTGGCCGGAGTTTGGCGCGGAAGGCAAGGACAAGGTTACTGTGGCACAACTGCTTTCCCACCAGGCCGGTGTTTGTGGGGTCACAGAAGAAATTACCGTGGAGGATCTATACGACTGGGACAAGATGGTGCGTTTGATTGCCGCGCAGAAACCCCACTGGGAACCGGGAACCAGCGCCGGATACCATGCGGTGAACTGGGGATATCTTGCGGGGGAGTTGGTCCTGCGTATTGCCGGGAGAACCCTCGGGACGTATTTCCACGAGAAGGTGGCAGAACCCCTGGGTGCTGATTTTTTTATCGGTCTGCCGGATTCTGAGATGAACCGGGTCTCTGATATGATTGGCCCGAATCATGCGCGCATTCTTCCCAAGGCCACACCGAGCGATGGGCCACCGGCCGAAACGCCGCCGTTTTATGCCCTCGCCCTCCAGAATCCCGCTATTCGTCCCTATGGCGATGCGAGTTCCTATGCCTGGCGAAAAGCCGAGATCGCTGCGGCCAACGGCCAGGGAAATGCCAGGGGTATTGCCAGGGTCTACGGTGCATGTGCCAATGGCGGCGAGATCGATGGCATTCGTATTATCAGCAACGCCGGCATTGACGCGGCGATAAAAGAGGAAGTAGACGAGACGGTGGTTGATCTTGTGGTCGGGGGGCCGATGCGTCGCGGCCGTGGGTATATCTTGAATACCGGAGGATCCTATGGTCCGAGTCCCGATGCCTTTGGCCACGGGGGAGCAGGCGGATCAACCGGTTTTGCCGATCGGGAAAACAATGTGGGGATCGGCTATGCGATGAACCAGATGCAGCCAGATCCCACGGCTATGCCTCGTTCCCGGATGTTGGTAGATGCCACTTACAGTTGTCTGAACCTGGGGTAGTCGGTTTCAGGTTTCAGGTGTCAGGTGTCAGGAAGTGCCTGAAATCCGAGACCGGACACCTGTCTGTTTACAGGCCGGATAGGCGCGAGCCCCTTTTGGGGACAGCCTTATACGAGCGCCGCCTCTGGCTAAAACATGAGTCCCGCTAGAAGCGGGAGGACCGGCAAGGCGTGACCCGTCTGATTATTGGAGAAACTGGGATCAAGTGTTCAGTGTTCAGCGTTCAGCATGGAGCTTTAAAGGGCTTAACCCAGAACCCTGAACCCAGAACCCAGAACTCTGAACGTGAAACGCAGTTCCGTAGAGGATTCAAAGGTCACAATGAGATGAAAAGACATGTCCTCATTGCCCTATGGCTACTTGCTATAGCTCCATCGGTTTTTGGCGAAATCGGTGGCGAGGTGGCGTTTGATCCATCTGATATCGAGTCCATTGCGCTGACAGCCACGGGGTCGGCGCATTTTAGAGATGGGGAATACCGGCTATCTGTAGATGCCTTCAGCCACGCCATTGAACTAGATCCATCCAATCTCAGCGCCCATGCATATCTGGGTGCGGCGCATTTCTTTCTAGAGGAGTATAAGTTAGCGATCGCCGTATTCAGTAGGGGTATTGCACTCAACCCGAATCATGCTTCCCTCTCCCGTACCATGTATATGAAGAGGGGGGATTGCTATCGACATCTGGGTAGCCATCGACACGCGATAAGGGACTATAACAACGTCATCCGGCTCGACCCTGAGTCTGATGTGGCCTATTATCATCGCGCCAAGGCCCATCTTGGTTTGGGAAACCCCCGGAAGGCGATTAGAGACTATAACCGGACGATCCAACTCAATCCCACCCAGCCCATCGCCTATAACAACAGGGCGGTTGCCTACTACTACCTCGGCAACTACAGGAAAGCTATCAGGGATTGCACCCGATCAATTAAACTCAAACTCGAGTATGCTGAGCCCTACTTCAATCGCGGCAAATCATACCATGCTATCGAGAAGTACCGAAAGGCGATCAAAGATTACAATCGCGCTATAGAACTCAATCCGACCTACCTTGAAGCCCTTATCTACCGGGGCAATGCCCATGCCAGCCTGGAAAAGTATGAAGAAGCCAAATCGGATTTCGACCGTGTCATCGATCTCGATCCGACCTATGCCGCCGCTTACAGAAACCGGGGATTTGTATTCAGGAAGACCGGCGATATCCCTAGAGCTATTGAAAACTACAACGATGCCATTCGAATTAACACCGAAGATGATGAAGCCTATATCAACAGGGGGTCTTCCTATTCCTACCTTGAGAAATATCAGCAAGCCAGCGCAGATTTTACCCGGGCCATCGAACTCAATCCCTACAACGCGACGGCTTACATCGGTCGCGGGTTCCAGTATCTGAAATTGAACGAAACCAACCTGGGCTGCACGGATCTTGAAAAAGGATGCGAGTTGGGGAACTGCTGGGGGATCAATCACGCCAGGAAGGAAGGTGATTGTGAATGACTATGGTGCCCTCCGTGTCCGGGAGGGAGCCCCTTGTTTTTCAGATGAGGGTCGTTCCGATCTCTTCTGCTTTCGGTTTCCCCTGGTTCTGTGACCGGCGGTTTGCTTATCAGAGGATCCGCAAGTGGCGGGCATCGGTCTTTCCCTCTTGCGCCGCTATGCCCTCGTCTATTCGTTTCAGCAGGCCGGGCTTTTCCTTGGGAAATGTGTAGCCTTCGTAGTCGTGGGTAAAGAGAATGCGTCACCTTCGGTCGGTCCAGTAATTACCGGCATGGTCAAAGCACACCTTGGATGTAACATCCAACTCTTCAATCATCAGCTTTAACTCAAGCAACTGCTCCCGGGGAGACAACAGCGTGTATACACCGTTTTCATATTCATCGTGAATCGGTGTGCCGGGGGACGGGTTAAACGGTCGTGAACGGATATAGTGGGGATCGATGCCGTTTAGAACATGGGCGGTGTTCTTCGCATGATTTTCCCAGTTTTCCTTTCCGCCCATTCCCGGCATCCAGTACTCCGACAGTTGGAATCCAGCTTCCATGGCCTTTTTGCCACCGACGATATGCTCCTCGCCCGTTACCCCTTTCTTCGTTCTTTTCAGTAGCGCATCATCGCCTGTTTCCAGCCCCACATGTAGCCGATCCAGACCGGCCTTGTGAATAGCGGCCAGCTCATCAAGATCTTTGCGTGCAAGGGTCTTTGATCGGGCGTAGCTGGTTACCCTTTGAATCGAAGGAAAGGTGGATCGCAAATGTTTCAATGCGTCGACAAGCTTGCCACTGGGCATCATCAAGCTGTTGCCATCCTGCAGGAAGGCCGTCTTTCCGCCGGCTGCAAGCCAGTTTATAACCATGATGAATCCGTGGCTGGTATTGAGCTGGGGCTCCTTTTCGATCATCGCAACAATGACATCCCTGTTTATCTCGCCGCCGTACCCTCGCTCGCGGGAGAGGGCCTGCAGGTCGGTGCAGATCCCTGCGATCGAATCGATATCGCCCTTAATCTCATCTACCGATCTGAGTGAGAATTTATCATGTTTGTACATGCTGCAGAAGGTGCACTTGTTCCAGGGGCAGTTCCTTGTGAAGCGCAGTAACAATGAGTAGCTCCCCCCCGCGCTCGGGGGCCAGAACAAACCCACAGCGAATTAATATTTTCAGGCTCTCTCAGTCTGCATTGTGGT
>JAZFSW010000478.1:0-4734 GCA_036446375.1 Desulfobacterales bacterium
CTTTCAAAAGCCGGTACCCTGGGTGAGTCATTGACCTATGCGGAAGTTAAGGAGATCCTCCGCATCCAGGGCTTTGGCGATGATCTGGGCCAAATGGCCGCCTCTCTTCTCGAAAGGATTGAATCGGTAAAATTCGGCGGATCGGCTGAAGGAACCACGGCGGTAAAAGACCTCTATAGCGAAACCAAGGCACTGATTAGGAGTCTTTCCAAATCATGATCCATAAGCCAAAAGTTATCCTTTGGACAATACTTTTCTTCGGATGGTGGGCGACTTTTGCATCGGCTACTGAACTGCCCCAGGCTTTTCTCAGCGGTGTCCGGCATTACAAAACCGGTGATTATAAAGCAGCGATCGATCGGTTTTTAAAAATTGCCGATGCCGGTACAGGCAACGACATCCTTTTTTATAATCTTGGCAATGCATATCTGAAAAATGGCGATCTGGGAGTTGCGATTCTCTGGTATGAACGGGCCCTGAGAGTCAATCCGGAAGATCCGGATCTCAAATTCAATCATGAATATGCCCTGTCCCGGATCAAGGATCAGCGGGAAGATCGAACCCCGCCTCTATTCAGAATCATCTTCTTCTGGAAGCACCTCCTCGGCTCGACAACGGTGATGTGGATCGCCATCGTGCTGAACCTTCTCTTCTGGATCCTGCTGATTCTCGATTATACGCAGAAGAATCCAAGGGTGAGAACATCCACCCATATTGTGCTGATACTGGCCATGGTATTTATCGCCACAGCCCTGTATAATTTCTATGAAACGACACAGATCCGGAAAGCCATCGTTCTGCCGGACAAGGTATCGGTCCGTTCAGGGCTCACCGACGATGCCACCCGACTTTTCTCTCTCCATGCCGGTACAAAGGTTACCATTGAAAAGGACCACAACGACCATTTCCGAATCCTGTTCTCCGAGGGAAAGATCGGCTGGATTAAGAAATCCGATGTCGGTGTCATATAGGGCCCCTGCCCCAGGGGACCCGTTTCCTAAAACGCCTCCAGCTCCTGGAATAGACAAAGGGTTCTTGACATCACCGGTCAAGTTTACTAAAAAAGCCGCTAAGATCACCCGACACATACCACGAAATACTTCTAATACATCACTGGAACGTTTTCACGTTCAATAAGGAGGCCGAAGATGCCTGCAAAGCTAATCAAAGGAACCGAGATTCGCGAAGCTATACTTGAGGAAGTCGCTGCAGAAGTGATCAAGATCAAAGAGGAACATGGTGTTGTTCCCGGGCTGGTAACGATTCTGATCGGTGAGAACCCCGCGTCTATATCCTATGTCACCCTGAAGGTTAAGACCGCCAATCGTCTGGGTTTCAAAGAAATCCAGGACAATCAGCCGGATGACATATCCGAGGAGGCGCTGCTGTCGCTGATCGATCAATACAACAACGATGATTCGATTCATGGCATCCTCGTTCAGCTGCCCCTTCCCAAACAGATCGATGAAAAGAGGGTGCTAAATGCCATTGATCCGGACAAAGATGTCGATGGATTCCATCCGGTAAACGTGGGACGACTGATGATCGGTGGAGACGAGGTGCGGTTCCCACCATGCACCCCCGCCGGCATACAGGAAATGATTGTTCGCGCCGGGGTGGAAACCAGTGGGGCGGAAGTAGTGGTGGTGGGTCGATCCAATATCGTCGGTAAACCGATCGCCATTATGATGCTTCAGAAAGGGGATGGGGCCAATGCCACGGTAACCATCGTCCATACGAGAACAAAGGACCTGGCCTTTCACTGCAAGCGGGCAGATATTCTCATCGTAGCAGCGGGCGTGCCGGATCTGGTCAAACCGGAATGGATTAAGCCGGGAGCCTGTGTCATTGATGTGGGGGTAAACCGGGTGGGTGAAAAGATAAGTGAGAAAACGGGGAAGAAAATCGCGATCCTCAAGGGCGATGTCGATTTTGATGCAGCCAAAGAGATCGCCGGATACATAACCCCTGTTCCCGGTGGCGTCGGACCCATGACCATTACGATGCTGATGAAAAATACCCTGCGATCCCTTAAGTTCCGCTTGGGAATAGCATAGAGCCGATATGTATGGCGACCGGGCAGGCAGGCCGCACCCCCCCCCCCGGGCATTGACAATAGACACAACTAACTGTAAATTCTAGGCAAAACGGCCCGAAGGGTCACTGCATGCTTGCGTTGTTGGCTTGACAATCGTTGCGCTTCATGGTATAGTGTTTAGCTGGTTTTGACTAAAACAGTTGCAGAATATTGATATTACATGTTTTTCGTGTCTGTTTCTTGCTGGATCCTTATCCATCAGGCAATAGGTACTAAACCGAAAACAGATGGTTTGCTATGCGTAAAACGGTCTCACTGCTCATATTAGACAATGCGGGCTCGCAGATAAAGCAGGTTTCGGCCTCAAAACCCTTCGTCTGGTTTTGCGGTGTTTTGCTTACTGCATGTATGGTTTCCGCAGGTTTTGTTGCTTTCGATTACATCCGTCTCAGGCAATCGGCCCCCCATTCCCGATACCTTGCTTCACAGCTTGTTAACCACCAGGATAAGATGCAACGCCAGCGAGCCCATATTCAAGAGCTGGCAGGTGAGATCAACGCGCTGAAGTCCAAGCTGGTCGCCTTGAATGGATTTGAGGAGAAGATACGTATTATCGCCAACATCAAAGCGACCCCGGGCCAGGAAGGCCTATTTGGTATTGGGGGGAATATCCCGGAAGATCTCGACACCAAAATATCCCTGTCCACGGACCATTCCAGTCTTGTCCGCGATATGCACGAGCGGACGGAACAACTCAATCTGGCATCAACAAATCAGGGACAAGGGTTCGAAACCCTGATTGGGCATCTCCAGGACCAACAGAACATCCTCGCATCAAAACCCGCCATCCAGCCGACAAACGGATGGATCACCTCGAGTTTTGGATACCGAACATCCCCGTTTACCGGCAAGAGGGTTTTCCACAAGGCACTGGATATAGCCACCCGGGAGGGGACACCGGTGATCGCTACCGCCGATGGTGTTATCACATTTTCAGGCAAAAAGGGATTGTTGGGCAACTTGATCGTTATTGATCATGGCTATGGTATGATCACCAAATATGGACATCTCGCCAAAATTGATATGCATCGGGGTAAAGCCGTAAAAAGAGGCGAGACCGTCGGACGGGTCGGTATGACAGGAAGAACGACAGGTCCCCATCTTCACTATGAAATTCAGCTGAATGGCATACCGGTGAATCCCAAGCAATATATCCTGAATTAGCGCGGTATCCCAATCCAACATCCTTTTCTTCCGTTTTCTCCCCAGCCCTGCATATTAAAACTCCCCACCGCAAACAGTGGGGGATACGCGCGCCGTTCAGTTCAGAGTCCTCTTGCATCTCGCGGCATTATCAGGTAAAAACAACGGTGGGAAATCGGCACAGATATCCCACCCGATGAACATAAAATGTGATCCTTTTGCCCATCCCCACAGCGAGGAGGATATTGCCATACATGCTGCTAAATTTCCTAACCAAGATCGTCGGTAGCAAGAACGAGCGGGAACTAAAACGGATCCAGCCGATCGTAGAAGAGATCAACTCCCTGGAGTCCGGCATTCAGGTGATGAACGATGATCAGCTCCGGGACCAAACAACACGATTCAAAGAGCGCCTCGAGAGAGGCGAATCCCTTGATGATATCCTTCCCGAAGCATTTGCCACGGTAAGAGAGGCCTCTCTCCGAACCATTAAGGAACGGCCCTTTGACTCCCAGCTGATTGGGGGAATAATCCTCCATCAAGGCAAGATAGCAGAGATGAAAACCGGTGAAGGAAAAACACTGGCTGCCACCATGCCTTCCTACCTGAATGCTCTGACCCGTCGAGGGGTACATATTATAACGGTGAACGATTATCTCGCCAAACGGGACACCGAATGGATGGGGCGTATCTACACCTTTCTGGGGCTTACCGTAGGCAGTATCACCCACGGCATAGACGATCAGGAGAGAAAAGCGTCCTACAACGCCGATATCACCTATGGCACAAACAATGAATTCGGCTTCGACTACCTCAGGGATAATATGAAGTTTGAGCTGGATTCCCTTGTACAGAGCGAACTGAACTTTGCCATCGTCGATGAAGTAGACAGCATATTGATTGATGAGGCCAGGACCCCGTTGATTATATCCGGCCCCGCTGAAAAATCGACGGATCTTTACTACCAGGTAAACGCGATCGCCCCCCTGCTGGAAAAAGAAACCGATTACGTCATCGATGAAAAAGCACGGTCGGCAACCCTGACCGAGGAAGGAACCGCCAAAGCGGAAGACTTCCTCAGCGTAGACAATCTGTATGACCCCAAGCAGATTGAGCTGCTGCACCACATCAACCAGGCGTTAAAGGCCCATACCCTGTTTAAGAAGGATGTGGATTATATTGTCAAACACGGCGAGGTGACGATAGTAGATGAGTTTACGGGACGCCTCATGCCCGGTCGCCGATTTAGCGAGGGATTACACCAGGCGCTTGAAGCCAAGGAAAATGTTAAGATCGAAAATGAAAATCAGACCCTGGCCACCGTCACCTTTCAGAACTACTTCAGAATGTATGATAAGCTCGCAGGCATGACCGGTACGGCCGATACTGAAGCACCTGAATTTAAGAAGATATACGATCTTGACGTGTCTATTATTCCCACCAATGCGCCGATGATCAGAACCGATTTCCCTGACGCCATCTACAAGACGAAA
>JAZFSW010000479.1:0-9300 GCA_036446375.1 Desulfobacterales bacterium
ACGATCCGATCCTCAAGAGAATGAAATGACAGCACACAAAGCCTACCTTTGGGGCTGAGAAGATTCACTGCACTTTCCAAAAAGATCCTGAGATTCTCAAGTTCCTGGTTGACCGCAATACGAAGTGCCATAAAGGCACGGGTGGCAGGATGAATTCTCCGGTGAGTTGCGTTGCCCTTTGGAATAGCCCGGCTTATAATGCGGGCAAGGGACAGACTCGATTGAATCCTTTCTCTTTTTCTTTCCTCGACAATGCGTCGTGCAATCCGCCCTGCCCAGCGTTCCTCACCATATTCGGCAAAGATCCGCTTCAAGTCCCTTTCCGTCATTCGGTTAACAAGATCTTCAGCGGTCGTGCCGGTACCCCCGTTCATTCTCATATCCAACGGCTCATCCCGCTTAAAGCTGAAACCCCGCCCACTGGACTCAAGCTGATCCTGAGAGATACCCAGATCAAGGAGTATACCGTCTACTGCGGTGATATCCAGCTGCATCAGTATCTCCCGGAGATCGATGAAATTGGCGTGAACCAGATGCACATGGGGTGCGAAAGACGCGAGAACCACCTCTCCATGCCGTATCGCATCTTGATCCTGATCGATACCGATAAGCACCCCTCCCGGCATGACGTTGTCTAGAATAAGCCTGGCATGGCCCGATCCACCCAGAGTGCAATCCACATAGGTTTTTCCCGGCTGGCAACCCAGATACTGCAACACTTCAGTGGGCATGACCGGCGTATGGCGGTATGACATGGCGTTAGAGCCCTAGACGGGCAATCTCACTCCTGACGTCCTCCTTGCGGATATCTTCTTCCTGCTGCTGAATCTCCATTTCCCAGTTTTCCCGAGACCAGATTTCAAACCGCCGGAGGACACCGACAACGGCGATCTCTTTATCCAGCTCTGCATAGGTTCTCAGGACTGCAGGAACTAAGACACGGTCCTGCTTGTCACAAGGGCAGTCAAAAGCGCCGCCGATAAAGGTACGAATAAAGCGATCCATTTCATCACTTTTTTCGGCCAGAGCCAACACGCGACCCTCTATTTTCGCCCATTCGTCATAGGTATATACGAACAGCCCCCTGCCCCTGCGTGAGATCATGACCCCTTGGCCGCCACCGGCGCGAATGACGTCTCGGAATCGCGACGGAATGATAATCCGACCCTTTGGATCGATTGTATGAAAGGAATTTCCTCTAAACATAGTTTGTCTTATTCATCCACTTTAATCCACCAGTATCACATAAGATACAATTTCATCGTCTTTGTCAAGAGAAAAGTATAGGCGGGTGTAAATTATTTTCAATAATTTGTCTATGTTAAAAGAAAAATACTTGATATTCAGAAGTGGAGTATAGTGGAAAAATGACTTGACAATCTGGTCTGTAGACGGGTAGGGAAAGACGCCCGACGATTCTGGGCACCAGGAATCTTTCGTTGACACATCACCGCGCATCAATTAGGGTCTGTCTGGAACTCATTCTTAGATGATCTCCAAAGAAATTGGGTGATCCTATGGGTTCAAGGGTCCAAGGATTGAAACTCCCCCCTGCGAGCGGGGGGGAGCGAAGATCGCCGGTAAAAGGAGCAGCAAAATGAAATTTGATAATATACTGACACGAATGACCGGCATAAAATATCCGATCATCCAGGGCGCGTTCGGCTGGCGAGGAACCGGTACCTCGTCCATAGCCGTTCCCACGGCAGAAGCCGGTGGTCTGGGTATCCTGACCACGATCTCCTATGCAAATCCCGATGAGTTCCAAAAAGACCTCCGAGATGCCAAGGCCATGACTGACAAACCCATCGCGGTAAACTTCTCCCTCCTGCCGGGTACCGAATACAACAACGACTGGCATAAGGACTACATTACGATTACACTTGAAGAGAAGGTTAAAACGGTTTTCACCTCGGCATATGATGGATCTTTTATCGGTAGGATTTTCAAGGATGCCGGCTGCAACTGGATCCACAAGTGCGCCACCATTCGCCATGCTGTTTCCATTGCCGAGAAAGGATGTGATGCCGTGGTGATCGTGGGGATAGAAGGTACGGGCTTTAAGAATCCGGAGCAGCATTCGACCCTAACCAATATAACAACCGCCCGAAGAATGATCGATATACCCCTGATCGCAGCCGGTGGGATCGGTGATGCCCGGGGCTTTGTCGCCGCCCTGGCGATGGGCGCTGTGGGGATTTATATGGGGACCGTGTTTATGGCCACCAGGGAATTCAAGGTCGCAGACAAACTGAAGAACACGATCGTTAATCAGCAGATGACAGACATCAAGCACAGAAATAGCATATATGGGATGGATCACGGCGGGGCCCACTCCCTTGCTGCCGGCGTGGTCACGTCAATCCCGACGATAAAAGAATTCATCGATACCATGGTGGCTGAAGCAGAGGCGATCATAGCAGAATTCAAGCAATGGGGAATGCTGGGCTAAGTCTGTATCAATCCGTCTCAGACAGTTCCGGGATCCCCTGCAACCCCTTTGCCTGTTGACGGCACCAGCCGAATAGAATTCCCAGATCCCAGCCGATGCAAAAGTGCTTTACGCCCATATCCAGGAAAGGCTTGGTCTGCTCAAAACTCGCTACCTCCACCCGGGGGGCAACTCCTTTTGCCAGGGCCATTTCAATCATTTCTCTGTGTGCCTGCTGTACTTCGGGGATGCCTCCCTGGCCCGGTTTACCGATGCTGATGGAATAATCCGCAGGACCGAACTGAACCATATCGACCCCCTCAACAGAGAGAATCTCTTCCAGTTCATCCATAGCGCCCTTCTTCTCGATCATAACAGCAATGACCACATCGTCCATGGCCTGGACCCAATCGGCCGATCCGGAATAGGTAACATAGCCGACGTTTCGCCGCATGCCCGCCCCATGGGTTCCACCAGCTTCCGGCGTTTCTGCCCGGACCATCCGGACACACTCCCTGACCGCATCTGCAGAACGACAGTCCGTGAAAAGCACATTCTGAATGCCGGCATCGATTGCCCGGGTAGCGATGAAACCGGCGGTCTGTTCTTCTACTTTCATCATGGAAGACATGTCAGGAAACAACTCGATCGCCCGGCCAAAATTGTCCAGCAATTCAAGGCTGAAAGGCGAGTATTCCCCGACGTATTCAATATAATCGAACGCACCGGACTGTCCGATAACTTCCACAACTCCCGGCCAGGGGATAATGACATGGGTGCCCACCGTCGGTTTGTCGGCACTGAGCAGCTCGCGAAGTCGGTTCTTCTTCATCAGAATTTCTCCTCGTTATTCAGAATTAGGGAATTGGGCCAATCATATTCACTCACCAATCCCGCCATTTCAATTCAGGTTTTGGGCAGGTACGGTATTGTTATGGGGTCCTTTTCGACCCAGTTTATCTGTTTTTGTTCCCATGCTTGTCAAGACAATTCAGACCCGGAAAATGCATGATCCATTTCCCGCGAAACCGTTAGCTATGCTATCTGGATGACCCTTTGAGGCCTGAGAACCCGTCAGGATAAGCCTTTCAGGAATCCAGTAGAATTAAATGATTGACATTTGATGATTCCTTCTATAGATGCACTGTATAGGCTATGGTGCAAGCTAACCAATTTCAGGAAAGGAGGGTTTCATGACAAAAGCAGAACTCGTAGAGAAGATGGCAAAAGATGCAAAGATCTCCAAAGCGGCAGCAGCCAAGGCATTAGACTCTTTTGCAGCCAATGTGACCAAGGCCCTTAAGAAGAAAGATGGGAAAGTAACATTGGTCGGTTTTGGCACATTTTCAAAAACACGCCGTAAAGCAAGAAAAGGCAGAAATCCCCAAACGGGTGCAACAATCAAGATTAAGGCCACCAACGCCGTCAAGTTCAAAGCCGGGAAGAAACTCAAGGAAGCGATTTAATTTTTCTCTTGGAATTAAGAAGGCAGTTTATGAATAGCTATCTTTCATAAACTGCCTTTTTTTTGAGCTGAAGCAAAGAGAGCGGTTCCTTAATCCTGCTCATAGGAGAGGCCGTTATCGGCCTCGATGCTTATGTCCCTTTCAATAAGGGTTCCCGGTGTATCAATGGTAACAAGGTAGTTGAGCAGCAGCCGTAAGACCTTGATCTGGAGATGGGGTCGATTCGGGAAACCCAGAGGATGCCCCAGGGAAAATCCAGGATGAAGTGCACGGGGGGGGCGCACTTTTCGGGTTATCTCCCGGGAAAGGCTGATAGAGATGGTCGAAATACCCCCGGCTTCAACAATACGCTGAATCAGTCCAACGGACTGATTGCAGATCCCTCAGGCCGGTGTCAGAATCGCAACATCCACACCATCTGCGATGAGGTTCTCGGCCACCCTCGGTGCCGTCTCTTGAACTAACATGTCCCGGTGGGGCGGTTTGATATGTCCCATGAACGAGAAATGGCGAAAATTTACACTGCCGATCTCACCCTTATCCCTTAACACCTCGACCCGATCAATGGGAAGAACGATATTGATGTCTTTGTCCGCGTCGGTATGGTCGTAGTAGTTATGGGTAATGGTCAGATCCGACAGCGCCGATGCAGCGGGAATTTCTCTGAAGCTCGGATCGCCTGCCCGATCGTTCATGTCAAAAGGGACCTGGGTCTTTAGATGAACGCCGCCGGTAGTGATCAGGGCCAGCCGGCACTGAGAGATGTCCTTTCCAAGCCTCGACCACGGAGAACCTGTATGCGTAACCGAGGAAAAACGCCTTGACCACAGATGAAACACGGAGGGATATCTTGCATATAGGGTAGCTAACGCCCTGTCTTTTTTCTGTCTCAACCCCATAGGCTTTTGCCCCTGTCCCCTTTTTCCGTTGACATCATGACGGTTTCATTTCTAATATACTCTTCGATAAGAAAGACTGAGGGATCCAACATTTCTTTCGCCTGTAAATACCATGATCGACTGCCATAGATGCAAAGGATACTACGTCACTTGGGACAAGCAATTTCCCCATGGGTGTCGATCCATCAACTTCAAAAGCGCTCAACTACCCTCGACGGTTGTATACACCAATTCGGGAATGGATTGTATGAAATACGAGCGCAAGCAGATGAAAACGGAAATTGGCCGACGGAAAAAGCCGTCCCGGGACACTTAGGGCTCACACTGTTACAGGAAAGAGCTGTAGGTTCGGCGAATCGATAGGGTTTACGTATGCAGGATCCTGTAGTTCATCACGACATCCACGGAACCCATGGGCCATTTCTGCTGTTGGTTCACGGCCTGATGTCCAGTCGTGCCCAGTGGACACCCAACATAAAAGCACTATCCACATTCTGCCGGCCCGTGGTTGTGGAGCTGTTCGGTCACGGCCGATCTCCCTCCCCCGAAGATCCGCAATACTATACGCCGGACCACTACATCAGCCAATTTGAGAAGGTCCGCGACAGCTTGAATATCCGGCAATGGTTCGTATGCGGTCAATCTCTCGGTGCAGCCCTCACGCTCCACTACTCTCTGCACCATCCCGGACGCTTCATTGCCCAGATATTCACCAATTCACGCTCCGCCCTATCCGATGAGTCCCATGATGAAACGATGGTAATATTGAAACAACGGTTGGCTAGAGATGGCCGAAAGATCATCGACACCTTCCCCCTGCATCCATCACGGAGCCGGCACATGCCTTCGGAGATCAAGAAGGAAATGGTAGAGGCCGTGGACCTGGTTGATGTCAACGGATTCGCAAACACCTTGCTTTATACGGTCACCCGATGTTCGGTACGCAGCAGGCTCGACAAGATCCAGGTGCCCACGCTGATGATCGTGGGCCGCTATGACACCGCCTTTTCACGTCTCCGAAACATCGCAGAACAACGCATCCCTCAACTCGAGACTATTGTCCTGGATGGCGGCCATGCGGTGAATATCGATGTTGCAGAGGACTTCAACGCCGCCACTGAAGATTTCATCACGAAGCACCTTAAACTTCACGCGTACAAAACGACGTGACTCCTGCCAGTCTCTGTCTGTCTGTGCCCAACAAGCGATTTTCCCAAAACAATCGGGTTACCGATTCGGTCCCCGTTCCATCGGGTAGGGCTGCCATCTCTCCAGCGGTGCTCTTGGCAATACCGTGGGGTTGACACAGCTCAGGGGCCATCGGCCGGACAGGGCCAGGGCGACTTCCCGGCCGACACGCCGGCGGGTCTCAGGCCGCATCCGCGTGGTAGCCGATGCCACATGAGGCGAAATGATAACATTGGACATATTGAGAAGGGGGTTCTTCGGATCCGGTGGTTCGGTCTCCAGGACATCGAGACCGGCCGCCGCGATGTCACCGGCTTCCAGGGCCTCGATAAGAGCGGCTTCATCGATAATCGGTCCCCGGGCGGTATTGACGATGACGCCGGTCGGTTTCATGGCTTTGAATTCATTGGTGCTTAGCATATGACGGGTTTCTGCATTGAGGAGGGAATGGATGGATATGTAATCGGATCGTTCCAATAGCTCACCGAAGGATACCGGTTCCACGCCTTCACGGGTCATCTTTAGCTCTGTTACGTAAGGATCATGCGCGATGATATGGAACCCGAAAGGTTTTGCCCGGTGCGCAACGGCACGTGCCACATTCCCGAAGGCAATCAGACCCAGGGTCTGTCCCCATAGCCGTGGAATTGCAGACAGAACGCCTCGCGCCTGGCCCCACTCTCCCCCGGCGGCCATCTGTTCCATCCGTTTGACCCGCCGGGCCGAACCGAGAAGCAGCATCATCGCCTGATCGGCCACCTCTTCAATAAATATATCCGGCGTATTGGTAACAACAATGCCCGCTTCGGTAGCTGCTTCAACATCCACCATATCGACACCCACACTACCGACACCGATAATGGCACACTTTTCCAGATGCTCAATCACGTTGCGATTGATGTCTATCCCCCAGGAGGTGATGATCGCATCGGCATCTCTGGCACCGGCAATAAAATCCGCTTCGGTCTTCGCTACAACCTCTACGATTTCAACGTCGAGCCTTCCGAGCGCTTCAATCTCCCATGAATACCGTTTGCCCACATCACCAATCTTGGCAAATGCAGGCAATGTAGCAACCACTTTCTTCTTTTCAGTCATCTCGCATCATCCTCTATCTGTTTTCATTAGCTCGTGAAAAGCATCACCGATGGATAAGTGGAAATCTTCATGTATAAGGCATGGTGGTTGGCCAAGCGTGAAGGCATACGTATAGTATGTCGAAGGTCTGGCCAGACGCTATAACGCAGTAGATGGAGACTTTCCACGACGCCATCAGGTCTTGAATAAATGAATGAAACAAACCCCTCCGGCCCCAACCATATGGGCCATAGCAACGTTCACCGGTTTCGGGATCTGCCGTTTTCCGCACTCGCCCCGCATCTGCCAGAGTATTTCGGCGATTTGCCCCACACCAGTCGGACCGATAGGATGACCCACCGATATCAGTCCCCCGCTGGAATTGATCGGGTGCTTGCCGTCTATAGCGGTGACCCCCTCGTCTACCAGGCGGCCCCCCTCCCCTTCTTCACACAGGCCAAGCCCTTCGACGAAGATGATTTCTTCGATGGTAAAGGCGTCGTGCAGTTCGATGAGGTTAAGATCCTCCGGTCCGATACCGGCCGCTTCGAAAGCAATCGCGGCTGTCACTTGGGTAAGGTCGACGGATGCATCCCCGCTGGGAAGGGTGCTCTTCAGGACCGAAGCCGTTACCTCCGGACATTTCTTGGTGGTAAACCGACGGGCCGCGTCCTTCGTACATACGATCACCGCTGCTGCTCCCGCATCCCAAGGACAGCAATGCAATACGGTGAAAGGATCCGCCACCATTCTGGCGGCATGCACCTCTTCAAGCGTCACAGCTTTCTGGTAATGGGCATGGGGGTTAAGACTGGCATTGAAGTGGCTCTTAACGGAAACCCTCGCCAGCTGGTCCCGTGTCGTACCGTATTCGGCCATGTGACGCTTTGCCATCTCTGCAAACATGTGAACGGGCATAAAGGAAGGCTTCGCCTTCGATTTCGGTTCGGGTTTTTGTTTCACTTTCGGTTTCGCAAAACGGGCGGGGCTTTGGTCAACCCCGATGGCCATTGCAATGTCGTGAGCCCCGGATCCAACAGCCAGATAAGCTTCCCGGAATGCGGCCGATCCACTTGCCGACGCATTCTCAACGTTGGTAACACCCAACCCGGTCAATCCCATTACCCGGCAGATCGTGTGGCCGACCGAAGATCCGGAGCCACCACCGGTTCCACAGTAGGCAGTCTCTATATCTTCCCATGACATTTCGGCATCGGACAGCGCATTGCGAGCCGCCTCTGTCCCCAGTTCCCAGACTGCTTTATCGGGAAACACACCGTAGCGGTGCATCCCTGCACCAATCACAACAACATCTCTCATGGATAAACTCTCCTTTTGGTACGATTCACATTCTCTATTCCAGCCAGTGACAATACTGAAACGACAAGGGAGCGTCAAGAAAATAGTGCCCGATGTGAAATGCGAGAGGGTTACCCCCTTGCGTTAGGGACCTGTCGTCGCTCAACCCACAGCATAATGACAAATGCCAGGGCTGAGACCAACATGATAGCCGCCGCAACACGAAAGGTACCGTTTATGCCGGCAACAAGTGCCGGGGCTGACGCCTCTGCAATATTTGTCAAGGATGTAAGCTTAGCCGATGTGATGACGATGGCCGTGCAGATGGCACCCATCATCGGGATACCAATGGTGGTTCCCAGATTACGCGCAAGCGACATCAAACCCGAAGCCACCCCCAGTTGCTCAGGAGGCGCTGCCCCCATAATGGCACTGTTGTTGGGTGATTGAAAGATACCCATACCCACGCCGACAAGAGCGACGCGTAGGAAATACCCCGTTACAGACGTATCCACGGTGAGTGTGCTCACGGCATAGCATCCAGTGACAATGAAAAAAAGGCCAATAGCACTGATCACACGGGTTCCGTAACGGTCGGACAATGAACCGGAGACGGGTGCCATCAGACCCATGGCCACCGGTGAGGCCATCATCATCAGACCAACCTGAAGGGTCGAATACCCCCTGGCCAGTTGCAGATAAAAGGGAAGGATGAACATGCCCCCCATAACAATGAATGAAATGAGGCCCATGACCAGGTTGAGACTGAACTGCGTATCTCTAAACAGATCTAGATCAACCATCGGTTGGCGGGCTCTCTTTTCAATCATGAGAAAGGCCAATACACCGAAACCGGATAGCATAAGCAGGGCCCGGACAAGATCATCGCCAAATCCATTGTTCTGTCCCATGGTCATCCCCAAAGCGAAAGATACCAGGG
>JAZFSW010000480.1:0-9866 GCA_036446375.1 Desulfobacterales bacterium
ATGGCACAGGCGATGTCAGCCGGCCGATGCTGCCCATCAAGATCACCAATCCTGAAACAGCAGATTCCTTGATTTCATACGGACTGATTGACACCGGTGCGGATGAGTGTGCCATGCCGGCCGCTCTTGCACCTGTCCTTGGTCACAACCTGACTGAAGGTTTCATCAAGAACATAATGACCGGAAATGGTGTAACCCAGGCATACCGACATACAACGCGAATTGAGATTCTAGACTACAGTGACGCTAGCACTGTATTATACACCATAGACGATACCCTTGTAGACTATATGCCAAACCTTCAGCCCATCCTTTTGGGTGCTAATAACTTCCTATCACGTTTTGTTCTCACCGTGAATTACCCTGATGGCACTTTTTCCATACGCGAGCCAAGTAGCCTGCCATAAGCTCCGGATTTCGTTGTACTGTTTGATTATTCGGGCATATTCTTCCTGGAATGAGTCATCTGAGCGGAACAGTTACCGGGCATTCATACCTATTCTTGTCAGCCCTTCCATTCGATGTTCAGCTCCAAGTGATTTCATATGAGAAACGCCTTCTTGGTTCTACCACGGATTCCTACAGAATTTCACTGGAATGGTAAGGGCATTCTGGGCTGACAATTTGCCATTTCCGTGACTGATTCTGTGCTCTTTCCGTGGTGGAAAAGTATGAAGGGTCAGCGTTCAGCTCTTCCATTCGATGTTGAATGTTGATGGCCATGCAAAAAGTCCTTTTCACATGAATTTAGGGATTTAGGAATTGCCTCTATTCGACTTGTAATGATGCATGAATTGCGAATTATTTAAAGTCGTTACGACTATATTAATTCTGAAAACCAGGCAAATTGCGACTTTCTACGAGACCATCAATGTTGGATGTTGGACGTTTCCCTCCAGGAGGGATTCATCTCCTGCTGGGGGAATATTATCGGGGAGGTTGCATCATACTGTGGAGAGCCCAAGATCACTATGGATAATTCGGGTCTATTTGCTTTCATTTGGGATTTGTTATTTGCCATTTTCCATGGCATCCTATGTGGAACGCAGGTGTCACCATGGGCCTCTAAAGAGCTATCCTGACACCTGTTTCTTTGATGCAGTTTTACATAGGCGGTGCCTCTGGCCAGGAAAGCAGCCAGTCTGATTGGGAAAGAAACTTGGTAAGTGCCGAACATCGAACGCTCAATCCCGCTTCAGCGGGAAACATCGAATGAAGGGCTAACCCCTGAGCCCAGAACCCAGAACCTTGAACCCAGGACGTAGTTTCGTACAAGGAATCCTCTGTGAAGGACGCAGAACTCATACATGCCATACGAGCCGGGGATCGGGAGCTATACAGTATCCTGATGGATCGGCACGGCCATATGGTCGATCAGCTTTGCCATCGAATGACCGGCAATCGCGCAAAGGCCGAAGAACTGGCTCATGATGCCTTCGTAGAGGGATATCTCAAGCTCGACCAACTGCAAGATCCGGAGAAATTCCGTCCCTGGCTGAGGCAACTTACCTTGAACCTTTGCCGAATGTGGTATCGAGGACAGCGATGGGAGCTGGTCGAGCTTTCGGAGGACACCGGCTCAGAGGAAGCAGGTGAGGAGAGCGATGACGATATCCATATGCAGATGGCTCTCGGGTTATCCCGCCTATCGGGATTGCACCGGCTGGTTCTGGTGCTCCACTATTTTGAGCGATTGTCCTATGATGGCATCGCCCGATTCCTGGATATACCCATCGGCACGGTGATGAGCCGGTTGCACCGTGCACGCAGGGCCTTGAAATCAATAATCGACACGCTGGAAACAAATCCGGCAGACGAGGAAATGACCATGACACCCGATGAACAGTTCAAGCGGGGCATCCACGCTGAGATTCAGGTACTGCTGGAGATGTTTCGGGAACAGCCGAATGCCACTGGGCGGCTGAGACTCATTTTGGAGCAATCACCGGAACGGCTGACCCACTTCATTCAGCAGACCGATAACACGGCACTGCTTGACCAGATGGCGATGCTCCTTCCGAACCTTGGAGGGCCGGCTGTCGATATGGTGCTTGCTTCCTATTTTTCGGCCGATCCCCAGGCATCAACCAATGCCCGAAGGATTCTGATGCGCACAATGGCAGACAGTGAAGCCATTCGCCACCAGATGTGGGACACAATGGCCTCGATTGATGCCTATATCCTACTCGATACATTGATACAGTTCCAGACAGCCCCCCGCGTCAAAGCCGAATTGCTGATCGATTTGATGGGGGCCTGTGAAGACAAATGCATAGGGGCTTTGCTGATAAGCTGCCTGCTCTGCTTTCCGGATGAAGCCTTTGATCTGCTCATGGACCAATTTCATGAAGTCGCTTCGCCGGAGGAATTGCATCAGACCCCGCACCTGCTTTATGCCCTCTGTCGGATGGGAACCCTTTTCTGCAGTGCATTGATCGAGCCATTGCAGAGCAGGGACGATCGGGAAGTATCCCTTGCGCTTGCCGGGGTCGAAGGGGTTGCGAGGGCAATTGATTATGGATACCAGATGGAATATGTATCTCCGATTCACTTGGCGAACGATGTTCGGATCGGGACACGGCGGAACATGTTATCTCCCATTCGGAAAGAAGATATTGATACGGCCGTTTATGGCAGAATGATTCAGCAGACCGCGTCACTTCTCGCACATCAATCTGCTGATATCCGTGACAGTGCTCTGCGCATATTGGGACGTCTTCGGGCAGAAGAATATCTTGAGCGGATCAATCCCTGCATGGACCACCCGGAATCGTCGACACGACGTGCGGCTATCATGGCACTGGCCGGTATCGGCAACTCCGAATCGGCCGAGCAACTTATCCGTGCGTCACAGGAAGATTCGGTGGCAGAGCGCTGTGCGGCCATCGAAGCGCTGGGTCGGATGAAGGTTCAGGAATCATTGCCCCTGCTGAAGAGATTCGTGGATGAGCCGGATGGGCGCATCCAGAAGGTGGCTGTCACCGCCCTGGGAGAAATAGGGGGAGATGATGTAGGCACGTTTCTTCAAGATCTGCTCCATTCGAAGCATGTTAAACTTCGCAAGATAGCAGCGAGGGCTCTTTACAGTGGAACGGCGTGGCCTACACCCCTCGACGCCACAAAAGAAAGGTTGCAGAGGGTCCGGGGAGATGCCCACCCGTTTACCCTTTTGTCACTGGATGCGGTAATGCGGTATGCCCTCCCGGAGATACGGCAATATGACGAGCGAGAACTGACCCGGCGCATTTCCGGCGTATGTTACGACTATTCCGCCACCCGGCGCCATCTGATGGAAGAGGGCCTGATGTCTCGAGCCAATGGGATCTGTGAGTTCACCGATCACGGCAAGGTTGTATGGCAGGTTGAGCATTTTATTATGGAGAATTACTTAGGACCTGCTTCGAAAGGCGCATACACAGCAAAACTGGGCTGAAGGTCGAAGGCTGAAGGCCCCGTAAGAACTCCAATTCCAGTCATGCCGGACTTGATCCGGCATCCAGAAGTGCTTGAATGTATTGGCGATCGAAGACACCCAGCCATCAAGACCGGGAGGTGGGTTGTTCTGTTGCCGGAATAATATCCTGTCGATCCAGTAAATCCTGTCAAAGAATGGGTTGCTGCAGGCCTAATGCTGCTGGTGCTTTTTCAGGTCTCGATAGAAATTCTCGTGAGAGCCGGAGGTATATAAATAGAGAGAGGAATCAATCACTTCATAAGCCAACAATACTTGTTGCCTGCTTGACTTGAATTTATGAAAACGAATACCCCTTAGATCCCCCACTTTCATGTCACCGTTCGTGGGGTCATCAAGAATCGATTTCACAGCTTTATCCAGATCTGAGATTTGCTGTCTGTGCAGTTTCTCTTTCTGTCTGGCGAAAATAGTCGATTGAACTATTTCAGCAATATCGGTCATTCACCCTCCCCAATTACATATGAGGTGCCTTGACCGGCCTTTATTTGCTCTCGTCCCACGAGAACATCCTGAATAAACGGTAACGGAAGATCCGGATTCTCTTCGATCATCTGCCCTATCTTTGCCCAATACTCTATCTGGCCTGCGATTGATCTTTTGTATACTTTGGAGATGACCTTTGCCTTCTCAAACAAATCATCAGACACCTTAACTGCTGTAGCCATATTTCCTCCTTAAATTGTGGGTCAGTGGTTTCAGATTAACACCTTTGGTTGTTTTATGCAGCCATTTCTGATCCGCACACTGACTGCACAATCTCCTGCCGTGTCTTTGGCTTGTTCAACATTGAACCGTGTGGGACAGTTACCGCGAGTTCGTACCCATCAAGCCCTGATTTCTAGCGTTCTGCACAAATACATCAATGGCAGAATGAGAGAGAAGGCTTCCTGAAAGGTACACAACGCAGCCAATCCAGATAACTGTATTACCATAAATATTATTAGGTTGACAGCCCCCCCATTTCAGCATAAACATCAACCGATCGCCAATTCTCGTCGAATCACCCATACCTGAATCAGCTTACATTTCTTACCGAATGCAATGTTTGCTCATCATGGGTTTCAGAATGAGCAAAGGACAATGTCATGGGTAACAAACCGGTGTATGAAGAACTGCTGAACTTTCACGCTATCTTTGAAAACATGCGAGCAGGACTCCATATCTATCATCTTGAGGATCTCAACGATGACAGAACACTGAGGATGATTAGTGCCAATCAAGCTGCAGCCGATTTAACTGGTGTGTCTGTAGAAGACGTTGTGGGTAAGACCTTGGATGAGAATTTTCCCGGCTTGCGTGCGAAAGGGATTCCGCAGGCGTATGCAGAAGTTGCTCGTATGGGAAAGGAAAAGACATTCGAAGAGGTCGTCTATGGCGATGACCGTGTTATTCAAGGCGTCTTTTCAGTCAAAGCGTTTCCACTTCCGCGTAATTGTGTAGGTGTGTCGTTTGAAAATGTGACAGAAATCAGAAAGGCAGAGGAGCAACTTCGGGAGAAGACGTATGATCTTGGCGAGCGGGCTAAGGAACTGAATTGTCTCTATGGGATCTCAAGCCTTTCTGAAAATCGAAGTCTGTCCTTGGAGGAGACGATTCAAGGCGTAATTGATCTCATTCCTCCCTCCTGTCAGTACCCGGAAATAGCTTGTGTCCGACTTGTTCTTGAAGATCAAGTCTTTACAACCAGCACCTTCAGGGAAACCACATGGAAACACGGCTGCGAGATCGCGGTAGATGGTGGGGCTGTTGGCACTTTAGAGGTTTGCTATCTGGAGGAAAGACCAGAAAGGGATGAAGGGCCGTTTCTGAGAGAAGAGCGAAGTCTCTTTAATGGAATCGCCGAGCGATTGGGAAGAATTATCGAGCATAAGCGGGCCGAGGAGATCCTGAAAACCTCCAATCGCATGCTGATGGCAGCGCGGCAACATGACATAGCACCCCTGCTCACGGATTTGGTGGCAGAACTGAAGCACTTTACCGGCTGTGCTGCTGTGGGAATCCGGCTTTTGGATGACGATGGCAACATCCCGTATCAGGCTTACGATGGTTTCAGCCGTGATTTTTACGAATCGGAAAGCCCCCTTTCGATCAGATCAGACAACTGCATGTGTATCAATGTCATCAAGGGGGAGTTTGATGCGAAGCTGCCCTTTTACACCGAAGGCGGCAGTTTCTATATGAACGGAACAACAAACTTCTTGACCACCGTTTCCCAGGAAGACAAGGGTGAGACACGAAACATGTGTAACCGGGTCGGATATGAATCCGTTGCACTGATGCCGATCCGACAGAATGGGAAAGTTCTCGGGTTGTTCCATGTGGCTGATCCAAGAGAGAAAATGGTTCCGCTGAGCATGGTAATGGCGCTGGAAGGATTTGGGGAGCAATTGGGCTCAGTGCTCATCCGTATCCGGTCGCAGGCGGCCCTGAAAGACCGGGAGCAGGATCTGATAAGCAGCGCAAAGCGTCTTGAGGAAGTCAATACGGCCCTGAATGTCATGCTTGGAAAGCGAGACGAGGATAAGCTTATGGTTGAAGAAAAGGTCTTATTCAATGTCAAGGAGCTCATTGAACCGTTGATCGAAAATCTGAAAGACACCGGCTTGGACGAAAACCAGACCGGCTATGTGGATGCCCTGGAAACATTCTTGGCAGATATTGTGTCCCCGTTTTCTCAAACCCTCCACTCCAAATTCCTTGACTTGACCCTCTCTGAAATCCGGGTGGCAAATCTTATCAAAGAGGGTAAGACCACAAAGGAGATCGCCCGTCTCTTGAACTCAACACAAAGGGCGATTGAGTTTCATCGTCAAAACATCAGGAAGAAGCTTGGCCTCAGCAACCGCAGAGCAAACCTTGGTTCCCACCTTGTTTCCCTCCTACAATAACAGTTTATGCCTGTTATTCTACCGCCTATCTTTGCGATTTACGTATCCTATCTGTTTCGTGTATAATTCATTCTGATTTCAGGAAGACCGTTTGTGTATCACATCAGTATGGTTTGATATCTCTGCAAGATGAATGTGGATGGCTCTCGAAATATGGGGCAGACCGTCGGTAGGATTCCGGTGATTGGGGAAGCCTTGGATCTCCATGGCCCGATCGGATGTGGTGAGATGGCAAGCGTGTGCAGAGTGACACAATAGCATCCGTAGGGAAGGGGTCGCGTTATGAGCATTGCAGAGGAGCAGAAGCGTACCACGAAGAGCGAGAGATGTTCCTCGATTGTTGTGACGGCGTGGAGCAGGGGATTTCGGCGAAGGCGGGCTCTCGCCGTCCTCATGGTGTTTGCTCTAGGAGGTGTGCTCTGGCTCGGGGCCTGCGACCAGGCGACGTCTCCCCGGCAGCCGCTGGTGGTTGGCACCAATGTCTGGCCGGGGTATGAGCCGCTGTATCTGGCGCGCACTCTCAAGTTCTTCGGCGCATCGGGCATTAAATTTGCGGAGTATTCTTCCGCAACCCAGGTCCTGCGCGCATTCCGCAACGGGGCGATCCAGGTCGCGGCGCTCACGCTGGACGAAGCGCTCTTGCTGCATGAGAGCGGGATCGACGTGTGCGTCATCCTTGTCACCGATATTTCCAACGGCGGCGACGCCATTCTTGTCGCACCCGGGATAGATGGCCTCAAGCATCTGAAAGGCAAGCGGATTGCCGTTGAGAATACGGCACTTGGCGCCTATGTCCTGGCCCGAGCGCTCCAGCGGGCGGAGATTTCACTGGCAGACATCACGGTTGTCTCCCGCGAGATTGACGAGCACGAGAGCGCGGTCGCCGGCAAGGACGTCGATGCCGTTGTGACCTTTGAACCGGTGAGAAGTCGGTTGCTCGCACAAGGCATGACAGAGGTCTTCGACAGTTCGATGATTCCCGGAGAGATCGTGGACGTATTGGTCGTTCGTCGTGAGACACTCACGTCGCGCTCCGATCAACTGACATTGCTTCTGGAGGGATGGTTCAAGGCATTGCGATACTTCGAGGAGCAGCCGGCGTCCGCCGCCAAACACATGGCGCCTCGGTTGCAGATGGGGCCGAATGAAGTGCTCGCCTCTTACCAGGGCCTTCTTCTGCCCGGGTTTGAGGAAAACATGCGGGCTCTGGGCGGCCCGGCGCCTTCCCTGGACGGGACCGTGGCGCGTCTGGCCGAAGTCATGAAGGCGTTGGCACTCCTCGATCCGAGCGCAGACTTGGCGGGGATGGCCAGTTCCGACATCCTGATGACCCTGAAAAACACACGAGACCCCGCAGATTCAGTGAGAGACTTTTCGGAGGAGAAGTAAGATGCGATTACGTCTAACGATTCGAGTGGCCGTCCCGGCCGGACTGATTCTCTTCACACTTATTCTTGCCTGGTGGAGCCTGCGGGTCAACAGCCTATCGGCGATGGTGGCCGTCGAGCAGCGGGCGCTGCAGGATCTAAGACTGGAGATGACGCGTTTCCAGGCCGAAATCGAGCACGCTCTCCGGGTATCGAATATCGAGTGGGTCCAGGAGGGGATTGCCCAGTTTGGCGCCGACCCCCAAGTCATTGAAGCGGCGTTGGTCAATCAGGAGGACATCATTATTGCCTCCTGCAACCGCTCTCACATCGGGCAAGCGGCACGGAGCATGTCGGAACATACCGATCCCGACGCCAATACGTTAAGAGCGCAACTGAAGGCCGAGGCCCGGGAGAAGCTCCTGGGTGACGTGCGGCTCACACCCGACGGGAACTCCCTCATCGGCGTCTACCCGATCCTGCTTGCCACCGTGGCGAACGGACTGCGCCCGAAAACGCTGGGGTTTCTCTGCATCCATCGCGATCTGACCACGCTCCGGCTTGAGGCGGCGGCGTCTGTCAGACAGCAGACACTGAATTTCGTCATCGGCTTGGGAGCATTTGCTCTTGCTCTCGGCATCTTCTTCCACCTGCGCATTACCCGCCGGGTCGGGGCCCTGGTCGATGCGACGCGGCGCATAGCGGAGGGTGACCTGGAGACGCGGACGCCGACGGCAGGGCACGACGAGTTGGGGGTGCTGGCCTCGGAACTCAACGATATGATGAAACGACGACGGGAAGCCGAGGAGGAGCTGCGGGAGAGTAGAGAGGCGTTCAATCGTATCTTTGAGCTTACGCCGGATTTGCTCGTTGTCGCTGATGCTGATGAGGGGCATTTCCGACGGGTCAACCAAGCATGGGGCGTATTTGGTCGTTCACTGGAGGAGTTTACATCGAGACCCTTTAATGATTTTCTGCATCCGGAAGATCGTGAGGCAACCGTTCAAGAGGTAGAGAGTCAGCTATCCGGGATGTCCGTCTTCAGCTTCGAAAATCGCTACCGATGCAAAGATGGATCGTATCGAACGTTGGAATGGAATGCCACCGCTGCCCAGGCGGATGGTTCCATATATGCGGCCGCCAGGGACATCACTGCGCGCAAGCAGGCAGAGAAGGCGCTGAAGGAAAGCGAAGAGCGGTATCGTGAAATCGTTGAAGGAACAGACGATCTGATAACACGGGTGGATAGTGAAGGCAGGCTCTCCTATGTCAATCACATGGCAGGAAGAATCTATGGAATTGACCCGGAGGAATGTATCGGTCTGTCGGTTTTTGACTTCATACATCCTGAAGACAGGCAGAGCACGGAAACTGCTTTCGCCGGGTGGATTCAGGATAAACGCACCAGCGTGACCTTTGAAAACCGCCAGGTGAACCAGGTAACAGGTGACATACGGGAGATGTTGTGGGCCACAAACCTTCACTACGACGAAAAACAGAATCTGACGGGGATCAGCAGCATTGCACGGGACGTGACGGCTCGCAGAAAACTGGAAGGGATGCTTCTGAAAACCAAGGAACTTGAATCTCTCGGTGCTCTTTCCGGCGGCATTGCCCATGATTTCAACAACCTTCTATCTATAATCCTCGGCAACCTTTCTCTGGTAAGAGAGGGCATGAAGCGCGGATCGGAAAGTTCAGAATATTTGCAGGAGGCAGAAGAGGCGTCGCTTCGGGCAAAGGATTTAACCGCCCGTATGATTACATTTTCAAAGGGCGGCGATCCGGTGAAGAGAGCGATGCGTATTGGCGCATTCATAAAACAGGCGGTAGAATCGGCATTGGGTGCGTCAGGTATGGATTGTGAAATGGTTGTCCCTGACGATCTCTTTCCTGTTGAGATTGATGCCGCCCAGATGAAACAGGTCATTGGTCATATTGTCACCAATGCGCATGAGGCCATGGATGGGAAAGGGGTGATCCGGGTGCATTGTGATAGTGTTACGCTTACAGACAAAGATCCTCTGCATCTCGAAGAGGGGAACTATGTCAAGATATCTATTCAAGATCAAGGAGTCGGTATTGCTGAAGATGATCTTGGCAAGATATTTGATCCCTATTTTTCCACCAAGGAGA
>JAZFSW010000481.1:0-4382 GCA_036446375.1 Desulfobacterales bacterium
ACCAAAACTGAATGGGATGTGTCTGACGAAAGAGCAATAGTATACAACTATCTGAATGTCAAGGGTTAAACGAGCTCATATAGTCATCTGACAGGTTCCACAGGATCCTGTCACTGATCGACACAATGCCCGATTGGATCAGCCCAACACAATCTGCGCAACATGGGTTGACAACCCAGTCACAAAACAATAGTGTGATTACGCTGAAGAGGATTTATTTCAGTTGAGGATTGTCCTCTATGGATCGCCTCCAGAAGGAGTCAAATGATTTCCGAGGACTCAGGTGCCATAGGATGGTTCCATTCATATATACGCTTCTTCAGTAGTCTGAAGCGGCGAAAACGAAAGGAGATCTGAGCATGAAAGTACTTGTTATCTATTTTAGCCAGACCGGTAATACGGAGAAAATCGCCGGGGCGATCCGCGAGGAAGCTTCCAGTGCCAATGAGGTCGACCTGAAGAAGATCGAAGACGCCGGTAGCAGTGATATTGCCGGATATGACTTCGTGTTTCTCGGCTCACCGATCCATGGCGGCAGCCTTGCAGCACCGGTCAAGGAATGGCTGGGCAGTATCCAGGCCGGTTCGGATCTACAGATGGCTGGAGTTCTTACTCACGCTGCGCCTTCTTATCCGGAGCAGAACATAGCCGAATTTGCCGAACCGATAATTGCTGTTTGCCAGGAAAAGGGGATAACCTACAAGGGTTCCTTTGACTGTGAGGGGCTTTTGGCAGAGCAATTGCGTCCGAAGGAAGAAGGTGACGGGGCACCGTTGAGCGATCATCCCAATGACGAAGATGTCGCCAATGCCAAGGGATTTGTTAAGGACGTTCTGGGTTAGATTCTATCGGGAGTTCGGATCCAGATCGGCTTCTATTGTAGCGCTTTGCCCGACTCTCCGGCTCCCGGGAGGACGATGGACACCGTTGTACCTGGTTCATCAATCTGACACTGTGGGCCCTGCAATGAACAGAGCGAAGATAAGGTGATGGCGTGAGATCAAATCACTATTTATTTTCTGCGTAGTTCTGTAGAAGAGAGAACTCCTCTTCAAGTTGTCCGAGGGCCGCCGTGGCCTTCTCCAAGATACCTGATTTCCCGATCTTCTCAAGTTCAGAGGCAATCCTTGAGAGCTCATTCGCTGTCAGGTTTGCCGCGCCGCCTTTGATGGAATGGGCCTCCAGCCTGACAAGATCGGCATTATTGTCCGATATTGCCTGACGCAACATTCCGAGCTGATTGCTCACCGTCGCGAGAAAAAGGTCCGTGGTTTCTGCTAACAGCTCCTTGTCGCCTTCAAAGTCTTCCAAAACCGCTTCATAGTCCATGGGGGAAACTGCTTTGGATGGGTGATTGAGGATGGGGAGGGGTTTCGGATCACCATGTGCGGTGCCCGAGTCGTCAATCTCCACGCCACAATTATGAATCTCACGGCTCCACCTATCCACCATGGCCAGAAGCTCATGTCTCCTCAATGGCTTGGCGATATAGTCGTCCATTCCCGCTTCCAGACATCTCTCCCTATACCCTTCCAGTGCGTGTGCTGTCATAGCAACGATGGGTACCCTCCCGGGTGGTGATGTCTCTTTATCGCTGACCGCCTGTTGCTGTTGCGTATCCGGGTGGTGGCTACCGGCCTTGGGTTTTGCGCTTTGAGATTCATGTTCTCTTATCTGCCGTGTCGCCTCATAGCCGTCCATTACCGGCATCTGTATATCCATCAGAACCAGATCGTATTGCTTCTTCTTGAATGCGGTTACTGCTTGTTGACCGTTTTGCGAGAGATCAACCTGATATCCTGCGGTGTGCAGATGCCCCATGGCCACCATCTGGTTGGTTGGATAATCTTCCACCAGAAGGATCCGGATGTCTTTTCCATACGCTTCTGCTATCGTATGTCTCGTGACAAGTCGCCGACTCTCCCGATCTTTTCGCTTGGAGAGAATCAACACCGATTCGATGGCCCGGTGCATATCCTCCCGCCTGAGCGGCTTGGTTAGATATCCATCAATCCCAATATCCCGGCTGTTCTCACCGTCTCCTTTGTTTCCAGCCGAAGTGAGGACGATAATGGGAATGTCCTTGTGAGGCTCCATTGCCCTGATCTCCCGGGACAAATCAAAACCGTTCATGAGGGGCATCTGAAAGTCAGTCAAAATCAGCCTGAAAGGCTCATCGGACGAAACAGAGTCCCCAAGAATTGACAGCGCCTCTTTTCCACCGGATGCCTCCACAGGCCTACAGCCCCAGGATCTAAGATTTTCCATCAAGATAAACCGGTTGGTATGGTTGTCATCCACCACCAATACCCTCAGATCATTCAAATCAATATGTTGTTTGGATAGAATGTTCTTCTGCTTCGTCTCTTTGCTGAAGACCGCCGTGAACCAGAACGTGGATCCTTCGCCCGCCTCACTGTCTACACCAATTTCTCCTCCCATCAATTCGGCCAGTTGTTTCGAGATGCTGATTCCCAGCCCGGTTCCTCCGTACTTCCGGGTGGTTGATCCGTCTGCCTGGGAGAAGTCCTCGAAGATGGTTTGCTGTTTATCTTTGGGTATTCCGATGCCTGTATCCTTTACAGAAAAACGAACCATAATCTCGTCTCCGAGATCTTTTGCCAACGTGCAACTGAGGGCTATCTCGCCTTTCGCTGTAAACTTCAGGGCATTGGCCAGAAGATTGACCAGTATTTGCTTCAAACGGCCCGGGTCACCAATGAGGTAAGGTGGGACATCCGGGGCCAGGGAGGAGGAAAAGCGAAGTTCCTTCTGATTTGCCCTGTAGGAGAACGTGCTTGCGATATCTTCGATCGTGTTTCTCAAGCCAAATGAAATCGCTTCAATCTCAATCTTTCCAGCTTCTATCTTGGAAAAATCAAGGATGTCATTGATGACCTTTAGCAGGAAATCCGCTTCCCTGTTTATCGTAAGGACTAGGTTTTTCTGATTATCATCAAGGTTGGTGTCTGTGGCCAGCTCTGCCATGCCGATGATCCCGTTTAGGGGTGTTCTGATCTCAGGGCTCATGTTGGCCAGGAACTCGCGTTTGGCCAGGTTCGCCGATTCGGCTTCAGCAAGAAGGTCCTGGTACTTCTCCTCTAGAACACCCACCTTGCGGTTGACCTGTTTGCTTTGCGTGGCGATCAGCGCCCGGCTCTCCTGAAGCGCTTCTTGAAGCGCGAAAAGCTCAACACATAATTCAACAGCCGCTGTTCCATAATTCTTCGGCTGTGATCCGGCCCCTTCGCCGGGCAACGCGAAAATCAATGTGCTTTCCAATGCGTTGACCCGCCTTGCATGGACCGGGGAACCGGCCGGATGTTCAACATGAGACCCATCATTTTCCGATCTGGCCCGATCAACAAGAGCATCACGACTCTCAGGGGCCAACCGGGGTATCTGTTCCGCGTCGGTCGTCATGCCTTGATCTGAAACCAACTGAAATCTTCCATCGGGTACGTGTTTGCTAAGCAGCTTGAGTAATTTACGGGATTCTGCTTCATCGTAAGTATACTCACCGATGATATCGTCGAAAACATCCATATTCTGTATCCCTGTCCTTGTTAGTCCGATCACTGTGATTCATGCAGAGAAGCAATGGGACATTGGGTCGTGCCATCATCAGTTTCCCTTGCAGAGGCCGGAGCGGTCTCACGACGAATGGTCTGAACCGGAAACCGCCACTATACCCACCGCTTGTATACACAAGAAGCATGCCAGAAATGATGTCGTCGGAAATGGAGGTAATAGATGGGTTCCGAAGATGGGTGTAACGATGCGTAATTATAATGATAAGCTATGATTCGGGAGGGGGCGGGGCCGTATATCTACCTCAGAGATTTTGTAACAGCAACGGGCCCGTCGCATGGTCGCCATTATTTTGACGAAACCTTGGAGATTTTGCCGGGAGCATAGGTTCATAGTGTCGAGCCGTGGTTGCTCCGGAGCCGATCTAACGATATGGGTTTTCGGTGAATCTCATAGCGGCTGATTACCTATCATCACTCTTATGCCCATTGAGGATGCTATCAATGGCAACCTCTATATCATCAGGCCCAAAAGGCTTTAGTAGGAGCAACGAGGATTTCACCTGTTCAGCATCCTTGAGAAGGTCTTCATCATCAAAGCCTGTAATGAAGATCACAGGGATATCGTAGCGCGATCGTATCTGTTTGGCGGCTTCGACACCATTGGTCCTACCGGCTAGAACAATATCCATAATCACCAGATCAGGTCTCTCTTCTTCCACCTTCTCAAGGGCCTGTTCTCCTGTGGATAAAGGCTTGCAGACATCATATCCAGACATCTCCAATATGGTCTGTAATGACATCGCAATAATCGACTCATCTTCAACGATCAGGATTCTCTTCTTTTCTTCC
>JAZFSW010000482.1:0-4159 GCA_036446375.1 Desulfobacterales bacterium
TCGTTTCTTCCTGGGTCAGACTGGCCGATACTCAGGCCAAGCCTGCGTCTCATGGAGCGGCGGCTGATCCCTAACGACTGTTTGCTGCCTACTACTTGCTGTCTTCTGTCCTCTGACGTCTGTCATCCGACCTCTGTCCTCTGGCCCTTCCCCTCTCCTTCGTATTCCGTCAAGAACCGTTCAAAGAAATCCACCATATAGGCGTGGCGTTCGGCCGCCAGTCGCTTGCCTTCTGTGGTAATCACCCGGGCCTTTACTTTGCTGAGTTTTACCTTAAATTCCCTGTATCCGGTATCATCTACCGAATAGGACACGGTATCCTTGATATCCACGTCCGGACTATGAAGGCGGGCACCCACTTCACCGGCAAAGAGAAACGCCCGGGCAACCCCGACAGCACCGATCGAATCCAGTTTGTCTGCATCAAACAGCACGCACGCTTCCGGCGTTTGTGGTGCCTCGGTTCCCCTGAACCGATGGGATCGTACGCAGTGAATGATATTTTCCTTCTGGGATTCAGAAAACGAGAGTTCTTCCAGAATCGGCGGAACCATCTCCGCGCCCTTCTCGGCATGGCATATCGCCCCCTTGGTGGCATCCTGGTAGCACCGGCCGATATCATGAAGATACGCGGCACTCAGAACGGTATCCAATTCGACCCCTTCAACGGTACCAATATGCCGGCAAAGCCGGAACACCCTCAGGGTATGATCCCATGCATGGCTGCCCCTGGCATCTTCAAAAAACGTTTCCGCACGCTCCTTTACGCGAGTCACTATGGAATTCAACGGCGCCACACCCGAAGGACTTCGGTCCTGCCGGTAAGGCGTGTTTATCGTCCCATCTCCCCTGTATGCTGTCATATATCCCGATCCCGTCTTCCCATTTTCTTATAGTGTGCAGTATCTGTGGATCTATTGCAACCCTGTAGCAACATCCTGGTGACGCCTGCACCAGTTCATGGAGCCCACCGAATAACCCCCTTTGAATCGGTGCGTGTCTTCTCCTGTCATCTCATACGCGGACATCCCCGCCCCCCTCCTACCCGAATCCCATGCGGCATGCCCTTCCGGTTCATTGCTCCTGCGAACCAGAGAAAACCGCCCCGGCCTGAAAATGGAAAGTACCTCCCCGATGGTCTCGGGATAGTCGGCTTCCCGGACATTGGTTTCAAAGCTTGCATAGGACCCATCCCGCTGGGGAGTAATATGAACCGAAAAATACCGGTCGTCATACACGCCATTGAGAGAATAGCCGTAGGGAGCAAAGAGGTGGTGGTCGATCTTCATATGGGGATAGATCCGGTCCAGAGCAGATTTTGATCTGGCCTGATCCGGTGTCGTTGATCCATCGGTTGAAAACAGATTCATCACCGATGGGTCAAGATCGTGCATGAGCACTTGCAGAGACATGCTGCCATCCATCGCGGAATCTTCTCCGGATGCGCAGAACAGATGCACATGATCATGATCCCTGGCGCCAAGCCGCCGGCTATCACCGGAAAAATGCCGGCCGATACCTTCGATCTCCTTCTGAAAATCCGACGGTTGTTCCCCGGGAAAGATAAAATTGTTCCGTTCATATGAAAAGATCGCCACGTTCCCGGTATCGGTAAACGCCAGTAGAACATCCAGCGCATCAAGCAGATTCGTTTTCCCGCAGGTGATAATCAGCACGCGGTCCTTCCAAACAAAAAGGCTCGATTCGGAAAGAAGATAGGCATCCAGATCATCGGTCGATATCTTGCTGATAATCCGGGCATGACTGGCGTTTACCACCCGGTCCCAATGGCCGTCATCGTTGGCACGCCAGCCCTGTTGGGGAGAAGTCAGAATGATTTTCAATCGCTTCTCGGGGCCTTCGAATTTCGATACGTCAACGCTCAACGGTTTTTCCTGTATAACGCGTATGCTGATTCTCATCCCGCCTTCGGCGGGACTAGAGGCGCAGAGAACGCGGAGAACTGCAGAGGACAAACTAATATTCAAAATCTATTCTCTGCGTGCTCTGCGGCTCTGCGGTGAAAGATCAGCGTTTCTTTATCAATCAAACTGGCCTCCCGCTTTCAGCGGGACCTCTTGTTTCAGCCAGTGGCGGCGCCTATAGGGTCATAACGGATTCCCACCGCTCCAGTTCGGTTCCAACCGGCAGTCCCTTTTCCTCAAGATAGGAAACAATCGCCGGTTCGTTAAACCGCAGGAACGGGTTGATTTTTCTTTCCTCCCCAAGGGTAGACCATACATGGGCAGAATCATAGGTTTCCATAAACCGATCCGGACCTGCGTTATCGGGTTCGACCGATTTGGCAAATGCGATGGAATCGAGAACATAGTCGTGGCCGGCATATACGATCGTCTCATCGGGGAGTGCCAGAAGCATCTTTATGGAATCGTAGAACCCTTTCAAGTCTCCGGAAAAACAATTCCCCACCGTCCCGTTAAACAATGTATCACCGGCGATCAGGAAATGTTCCACATGAAAACTTATCGAATCTTCGGTGTGTCCCGGTGTGTGATACACCCGAATCGTCTGATCTTCGAGGGTAACCGCACCGTCGGCACGCAGCGTACGGTTATCGAGATACTGGGCGTCGGTTCGATCCAGGAGGGCCTGTGTACCAACGGTATGATCCTGATGACCATGGGTATTGACAACATATTTAAGGGCCAGATTATTTTCAGCGATAAACGTAAGAAGCGCATCCACCGCACCGCCATCCACAATGGCTGCCTCTTTCTCTCCATAGATGAGATAGCCGAAGTTATCCATTGAGTATCGAAACTGTTTGACGTTCATCGGTGGCCTCCTTGGTGAAAGGGTTCAGGGTTCAGAGTTCAGGGTCGCCGCTGCCTGAAAGGCGGCCAGTTCAGTCAAGAATGAGGCTTTGGGGTTTCACTTGGGAACCCCTGAAAAATATCAAATAGCGAATCCCAAAATTCAAGTAAATCACAATGATTTAAATCTGAAATCCCAAACAACTGCAATCGGTGGTGTTTGAGATTTAGGTATTTGAATTTGGAGCTTGTTTGTCATTTGGTGCTTGGGATTTGTGATTTCAGTCTGCCTGGTTTGAGATAGACACCCATTTGATGCTGTCCTAACGTCATAGGTAGCCTGGTTTCATACGAGCTCAGGGCTCAGCCCTGGCTCATTTAGGACTTTGCCTCATCTGCTTCCAACCCAAGGAGCTTATCGGCTTTTTCGATAATATTCTTCTCCTGATACCCAACCAGGGAAAAGACGTAATCGTTCTCGGAAGAGGTGGCCGGATATTGCCCTGCTTCCGGATCCGATTTGCTGAAAATTGAGAGGGTGGCCTCTTTTGCACCACTGAGCATGATGGTATAAATCGGGTCCTTCAGGTCCGCTTTTGTCATTGCTTCCTGATAGCTGTCGCATTTCAGACGGATAAGGGTGCCCAGCAGACCATCGATGGTTTCCTCATCTGCTTTTGTGCCGTCGGCCCCGTACCATCCTTCCGGCCCCGGTGGCGATTGGGAATCCTTGGCTTCATCGGTTTGTGCTTTGCCGGGTTCGATCGGAGGGGTCTTTAAGATAAACTCCGCAGACGCACCGCCCTTGCTGATATGAACCTTCTGCACCTGTTGTTTTTCAAAGGACAGAACGGTTTTATCTCTCAGGCTCTCTACGGTTTTATCGAATGTGGTCCTGAAATTGCCTCGGGCGTGATAGACATTTGCGTCATCCATCAAGTGGATAAAGGTATGCTGATACGTCGAAACCGCCTTGCCGATCTCAAAGACCCGTGCAACAGATGTCCCGACCCGTGCCGTTACGGTTATCTTCTTATCTTGGCCAAGATCATAGCGGGAAAAGCTACCGGCTTCCGAGGCCAAAGCAGTCAGCGTCAGATCATCGACCACATCGAGCATACTGTCAATTTTATTGACATCTGCCGGATAGTCCCTGGGGGCAATAAACCAGGTGTTGTCTCGTTTGTTCAACACCACGGATTGGTCCTGTTGCTGGATTTCAAGCTGGGTAATGGTTTGGGATGCCACTGCAGGGATCGACGGCAGCTGATACTGGGTCCGATCCGTGTCATGCAATACCAGATAGGCAATCAGGGCGACAATCACAACACCTAAGACGATATATTCTTTCTTCATTCTCATAAAGCCTCGATTATTTCTGAAAC
>JAZFSW010000483.1:0-7555 GCA_036446375.1 Desulfobacterales bacterium
TTAATGGCAAAGGTCATTACTTTTTCAAGCATCCAGTTGGCGAAAAATAGAAGCCCCAAGAATACGATGACAATCTTGGGCACAAAGGTCATGGTCATTTCATTGATCTGGGTCACCGCTTGAAAGATGCTGATGATAAGGCCAACGATCAATCCCAGGCTCAGCATCGGCATGGCGACCAGTATCGTCGTCTTTATCGCCTCCTGGGCAAACGTAACGACAAATTCAGGGGTCATATCGCCCCTCCGATAAAGCTATTGACCATGGAACCGACGATTAAGTGCCAGCCGTCTATCAGCACAAAAAGCATCAGTTTAAATGGAAGAGAAATCAGAATGGGTGGCAGCATCATCATCCCCATACTCAGCAAAACGCTGGCAACAACCATGTCGATCACCAGAAACGGAACAAACAGGAAAAACCCGATGGTAAATGCCGTCTTCAATTCACTGACAACAAAGGCCGGAATGAGCACCAGCGTGGGGATATCGGCCGGTGATTGCGGTTGCTCGACAGCGGCCATCTTGACAAACAGAGCCATATCTTTTTCTCTGGTTTGTCTGAGCATAAACTCCCGAAGCGGCTCGATTGCTGCGGTCAACGCGCGTTCCTGAGAGATCTCCTCATTCAGATAGGGCTGCAGGGCTTCGTTGTTAATCTTCTGTCCGACAGGCATCATAATGAAAAATGTCAGAAACAGTGCCAGTCCGGCGAGAATTTGATTGGATGGGGTTTGCTGGGTGCCCATCGCCGTCCTTAAAAAGGAAAACACGATCGCCAGGCGGGTAAAGGATGTCATCAAGATCAGAATCGCCGGGGCCAGGCTGAGAACCGTCAACAGAAATACGATTTGGAGCAGAACCGACACATCGCCGGGATCTTCCCCACTTTCTACCCCAACTGTCAGCGAAGGAAAAGGAAAGCCGGCAGCCCCAGCACTCCCGGCAAAGGACAAGAAAGTAACCAACAAGAACAGAAGGACAAGAAACACCGGTCTTGCGATGGCACATCTCTTTGTCCCGGAGCCTCGGGTGCTTGCACTATTTTCTGTTTGATTCCTAATCATCTGCACTATCCTGATCGTCGTTTAGTTTGGTTAAGAACCGGATATTACCGGGTGAAACACCCAGTACAATCTTTTCGTCTGCGATCTCCAGGGCAACAACCCGCTCTTTGGGTGACAGATACAGCGATGAGAGGATATTCATCTTTAGGTCCCCATCTTCCTTCCGATGGAAGAAGGACAGCCGTTTCATAGCGTACAAAACAAGAACCAGAAGACCCAGAACGATCGAAAGCATCGCCATGGTTCTAACGCCGGTGCTGACAACGTCCAATGAAAACATACCTTCCATAATCGCTCCGCCTTATCGCCACATGTCCCTGCAAGGGCACACATGTCCGGGTGGCAATGCACCCTGTTCTTTCACCCTGGGTTGAGTGTACGTGCAAAAATGACAGCTATGCCAGTGACTTGATCCGTTCTGTCGGGCTGATAATATCCGTGATCCTAATACCGAATTTCTCATCCATCACAACCACTTCACCCCTTGCAACCAGTTTGCTGCTGACATAGATATCGAGCACCTCATTTACCGGTTTATCCAGCTCGACAATCGATCCCTGCCCCAACTGAAGCAAATCGTTAACAAGCATTTTGACATGCCCCAGTTCCGCCCTGACCTCGAGGGGGATATCGAGGATAAGATCCAGATCGTATCGTTCATCCGACCCGGCCACATCCCCTGTAGCGGCATCGTCCTGACGGTTGTCCGTTGTGTCATTGGCTTCATTCATGCGTTACTCCCTGCCTATTTTGTCGTGTATTCGTACCGCCTTCCTATTGTTATATGCGCCCATGTAGCCCCGGAATTTGGGCAGGCCCTCAGCCTGGATAATTATCGGATCCTTTGGACGCTGGTCCAGCGGCATCACATCACCGACTTTCATCTCCAGCAACTCCCTTCCCGTTATATTCACCGTTCCCAGTATACAGCAGATATCCACATCCATACTCATAATCCGATTCTCAAAGTATCGCCGCCAGCCTTGATCCACTTCCAGCTCTTCGCTCTTAAACGTCTCCTGCAGTTTTTCCCTTATGGGTTCAAGCGTGCTATAGGGCCAGCAAATGGTCATTGCGCCCTGGAAATTACCCAGATCAATACTAAACCGATTGGCAATAATCATCTCATCGGGCAAGGCAACGCCTGCAAATTGTGGATCAATCTCGGTACGGGTAGGAACCAGTTTAACCTCAATGACATCCGACCAGGCCTGCTGTAAATTCTCCAGGACGATCGAGACCGTCCGCTCAATAATCTTTGCCTCAATGGGGGTAAAGCTCTTTCCTTCAAGCCTTACCGGGCTTAAATTTGATCCTCCGAAAAAGGTATCGACAAAGGCAAACACCAGGGAGCCCTCAAGCACAAGAAGTGCAAAACCCCTTAACGGTTCAATCTTGAATATATTCAGACTCGACGGAAGCGGAAGCGACCGGCAGAACTCATCGTATCTGACGGTATCGACATCGGTAATGCTTACATCGACCATCGTGCCTGTTGCATTGGATAGCCCCGGCTTTAAAACATGCAGGAACCTCTCATTGATAACCCCCAATGTGGGCATCTTCAGATGAACGGGATCGGATTCCTTCCCGAAGTCATACCGCACCGTCCCTCCCGGACTGTCGGGGGCATCCGTTTCGGTTTCGACCTCTCCTTCACCAATACCGGTGAGCAACGAATCAACTTCTTCCTGTGATAGAACATTTCCCATTGCTTTCCCTATTGAACAACAAATTCCGTAAAGTATATCCGTCGAATTGTTCCACTACCCAGTAGTTGATTGGTTCTGGCCAGAAGCGACTGCTTCAAGTCGAGTTTTCCCTCAATTGAGTTGATCTCATCAAAGGAAAGACCCGATAGCAGGAGAAGAATTGTATCCCTCAGCTGGGTGCTATAGGACCCGAGTTTGGCTTTGCTCGCCAGGCTGCCCACCTCCAGTTCAACGGTCACCTTAAGATACCGTTTTCCTGATCCTGCCTTATCCTTCAGATTAACGATAAAAGACTCCAGTGGATATATGATTCTCACCTCGGTCGCCTTGTTTCTCGAAGCGGTAGCGCGAGATTTCTTCTCGGCCGTGGCATCGGCTGGATCTTTCTTCATAAACTGGCTATAGCCAAAATACCCGCCAACACCGAGAGCAACCACCACTACCCCCACAATAATCCATTTGACGGGCGATGCCTTGGACGATGCTGCTTCGGTACTGTCATCTTTCTCTTCTGTCTTGCCTTTTCTCTCCTCTTGCTCATCCACCATTTTTCTATCCCCCCTGAACATTCCTGAAAATAATCTCTACCCGCCGGTTGGCGGCTCTGCGTTTCGGTGTGTCATTTCGATACAACGGCCTTGCGTCACCGTACCCACCTGCAAAAAATCGCGAGGCGGACATCTTTCTTTCTTCAACAAAATACCTCAGAACAGATAACCCTCTATAGGAGGAAAGCTCCCAGTTGGATGCATATTTCTCACTCTCAACAGGAACATTATCGGTATGGCCCATGATAAGGATATCGTTGGCACAGGATTGAATGGAGGTACCGATGGCATCGAGGATCTCATATGCGTCCTTTTTGATGTCCGCTCTGCCCTGTTCGAAAAGTATGTGGTCCTTAAATGACAGCACCAAACCCCTTTCATCATCGGTGATGTTGAGTGCACGATCCATACGCTCCATACCCTCTATCTTACGGTCTATTCTCACAGACAGCTTGAAGAGGTCACTAAGCGCCTCATTGTCCAGAACGATTTTAGACCCGCTTTCGGTCACATCTTTGATGAATTGATCAAACTCCACCTGCCGAGAGCCGGAGAATCCGAGCACGCCGGTGGACGCCTTCAAGTGGCTGAACAGTTCCTTCAGCTGTTTCTGATCCATCGAGGACATGGTGAGCAGAAGGACAAAAAAGGTGAGCAGCAGCATTACCAGATCACCAAACGTGGTCATCCATGCGTTTGGATCTAAGCCCTTATCTTCTTTCCCGATGCCTTTTTCACTTCCTGCCATGGTCAAAGTCCTTACGCTGTAAATGACACACCCTCTGTAATACACTCGACTTCATAGCTAAAACACCTTGAAGTTGAACCGTTTGTAGGTGAAAATTCCCGCCGGCTTTTCCCTGAACATCCTCATCTGATACGGCGGTACCTTGAATTTCAAGATGATCTCTATTCTCCTGTTCTGTGCCCTGGATTGCCGGGTATGACTGGAGGCAATCGGCGACTGGCTGCCTCGCCCGTATGCAGCAAGCCGTTCCGGCGCAATCAGGCCTTTCTTTATGAAATATTCGGCTACCTGAACCGCCATCAGACTCGATAGCTCCCAGTTGGATCGGTATCCTTTCTCCTCCCCCGGCCGGGTCCCGGTATGACCCACGATCTCCACCAAGTAGTCTTCTTGCCTGATAAACGCACACAATCGGTCCAGCAGCGGTGATGATTCGATTTTAAGCAGGTGGCGATTCTCATGGAACAGCGCTTTTTCATCGATGGTAATGATGTCTTGATCTGCTTCTTTCTTGAGCTCGATCCGGCCCTGATTCTTCTCATCCAAAGCCGAAAGGAGTCGTTCGAGGTCTACTTTCTGGCCTGTCAGGGGCGAAGATTCCGGCATGATAGACCCCCCTGTATTCAGCGCCGACAGCCCGCCGGGAAAGCTGCCAAAGGAACCGGTAAGTGAACCCAGGGCTATGCGTATCTTCTCGTCGTCGAATACGGCAATGGAGTTCAGCAGAATAAAGAAGGTCAACAGGATGAGAAACAGCGAAACTGTCATCGCTGCGCCCACATTGACCGGTTCGTCTTCTGCGGCTTTCTTCTTCTTGCCCATATTGTTATGCCTCGCTCTCGACAGATGGCATGTAGGCTTTCAGTTTTTGCTCAAGAATCCGCGGGTTATCGCCATTGGAAAGTGACATAATGCCCTGAACGGTCATCTCCTTGGTCATCACCTCTTCCTTGCTCCGGGTCTTGAGCTTTCCGGCAATAGGCAAACAGATGATATTGGCCATAATCGAACCATAGAACGTTGTGAGAAGAGCGATGGCCATGGCCGGTCCGATCGAACTCGGATCATCCATATTCTGAAGCATCTGTACCAGCCCGATCAGGGTGCCGATCATACCGAGCGCCGGCGCAAAGGCCCCCATGGTGCTGAAGATCTCCGCCCCCATCTGGTGTCGGCTTCGGATGGACTCAATCTCTGTGTCCAGAATCTCATTGATATCCTGGGGCTCCAACCCATCGATAGACAGTTGGACCCCTTTCCTCAAAAACGCATCCTTTACCGTCTTGATCTCACCTTCAAGAGCAAGAATACCTTCCTTCCTGGATTTGTTGGCATAGTCTACAAATCTTGCGATCGTTTCATTGACCGGTGTCTTGGTTGAAAAAATGGCATTTCTCGCAATACTGAAGACCTTGAGAACATCCCCAAGGGGATAGTTAATCAGAGTCGCCCCGATGGTACCGCCCACCACAATCATCAGGGCCGGCACATTAACAAACAGGGTGATCGCGCCACCCATAAGGATGGATCCGACAACAAGCCCAAAGGCTGCGATAACCCCAATAACAGTAGCGATATCCATAGTATCTCCTATCGATCGATATCGGAAAAATCCGCTCGTATCTACGATAGATAGCAACCTTCGTGCCAACCCTGTAAAATGGCGAAAAGTATTTAATATGGTGGAATTAGTGATATATTATAGATGGATAGGTAAACCGGTGGGACGTGAGATCTGCTGTTGAGAAGGCGTGGCGAATGCAGATGTCAAGATCTTGACATCTGCATTCGCTGGACGGGCTATACGCTATTTACGCAGAATTATCGTTTCAGGTTAATGAGGTCTGCCAGCATCTGATCGGTCACGGTAATAATCTTTGAGTTGGCCTGAAAACCTCGCTGAGTGACAATCATCTTTACAAATTCCGTTGCTATATCCACGTTGGACTGTTCAAGGGAGTTGGGCGAAAGGCTACCCAAACCATTGGTTCCCGGTTTGCTCGTGATGGCCGACCCGCTGATCCGGGTGGCGTTATACAGGTTGCCACCCATTTTCTCAAGCCCCTGATCGTTCTGGAACTTGGACAAGGCGACCCGGAAGAGCGGCACGACCTGACCATTGGAATATTGGCCGGTGATAATGCCGTCTGTGGCAACAACGGTCGACTGCAGATCCCCTGCCCCGTAGCCGTCCGATGACTGGAAAACCGTCGTGGATGTGGACGCATACGTTGTGCTGGCCAGTGCTCTGGGCACCCACGCGCCGTCGCCGGCAGTACCGTTAGCCCCCAGATCGATTTCAATATTCATCGCCGCGCCGCTGGTAAACGTCGATTGAATGATAAAATTCCCGTTGGTCATCTCACCGGCGGCGTCCTCTGTCAGTGACGTCCAGTTTCCACCGGTTCCCACAAACCAGTTTCCGCCGCCGTTGCTGAATCGATCCAGATCGATATCGATTATCGCCCCGGAAGTATCAAACGTCACGGTTCCTCTTGCCAGCAGACCTCTACCGGTATCCGTCGCGGGAGTGAAAGTAGCTCTCCCGTCCTCAGTAGGATCAATGGTCACAATGAACTCATACGTACTCGCCGTATCGGCCTTGTCAAAATATATGGTCACATCATGGGTCGTTCCAAGAGAGTCGTATACCTTGACGGTAGTCTGGTATTCATAGTTCGTCTCTGCCAAAGGCGAGCTCACAGCATCCGTGCCGTTCCACAAAGCCGAAAGATCGATGTCCGTCCCCGCCCCGGTTCCTTTGTCGGTTGCGGTTGAATCCAGGTTGACAATCATGGTGATCTTTTCTGTTGCATCCGGTGGTGAGGTGAAGGAAGACAGCTTGATATCGACCAGATCGGTTCCTTCAACACCGGTGGTCCGGTCAATCCCTGTGCCGCGTACGATATAGCCGGAGGGGTTGGTGAAGTTGCCGTCCCTGTCGAAGTTGAATTCCCCGGAACGCGTATAATACTCCGTGTTTGCCTCGTTGGGATCCCGAACCACAAAGAATCCCGAACCACCAATGGCAAGATCCGTGGGCGAATCGGTTGATTCGAAGGATCCCTGGGAAAATCTGGCCGAGATCTCTGCCAGGGTGGTACCCCGACCCACCTGGGCGGTTCCGGATGTGGTTCCGACGGTCTGGCTCAAAACATCTTCAAAGGTGACCCGGCTGCTTTTGAAACCAACGGTGTTGATATTGGCAATATTATCACCGATAACCGTCATGGCATTACCGAGGGCACTGAGACCACTGATTCCTGAATAAAGTGAACTTGAAAGTGACATGTTATTTCCTCCTGTTGGTTATATGGATTTCTCTGTTTGTGTGTCCGTAATCGGATCGCTCCATCGGCAACTTCGCTATACCGGTGGATCGGTTTCTGTTATCGATATGATATCTTCCGGTGATACCCACTTGTCCCCCACGATCAGAAACGGGATACTGCTTTCGTAGGTTACACCGGAAACGTTCCCC
>JAZFSW010000484.1:0-5360 GCA_036446375.1 Desulfobacterales bacterium
AAGCCTTTGTCTTAACCGCCTATTTGATGTCCATCAAAGCACCGGATCAGTCAAAATGAAAAATATTGAAAATGGGGTAAATAGGACGTTTGAAGTTCATGAAAGAATGGGGATTATGGGAAGAATCCTGGTCATTCTTGCATCGCTGTTGATCTCAGGTTGTGGATCTTCCGATGAAGTAACGGTTTCCCCCAATGGGGATTCCTCAGGCACATTTTACGCATCTGCGGTGCTTAATCGGTTTGACCCGGGATTAAACGCTGAAAGGGCAAGAGGCAAAGAGCTGTATCTGCACTACTGCGTTGTTTGCCATGGCGAGTCAGGAGATGGGGAAGGCTTTAACGCCTACAATTTGAAGACCAATTTCAGTGTTCAACCCTTTGATTTCACCGATCCATCCGGTAGCGCCCAGGCCACATTTGCGGAGATCAAAACAGCTATTGTCGACGGTGGACCGGCGGTGAAAAGATCCGAGTATATGCCACCTTGGGGTGCCACGTTCAGTGAATATGATTCCGCCGGTCTCGCTGACTACGTCTGGTATTCATTGATGAAGAAGGAGCGCAAATAACAGATACAGCGAGACCTGTCCGCAAACAGCATTCTTTTCCCATTGGTCTAAGAATACCCCGAGAGACCCATCCATTAAGAGACCCTCAATCGTCCCAAACTGTCTTGGCACGGTAACCGCTTCAGAAGACATCAGTCCGGTTGGTCCATAGCACCAAATGGCTTTGCTGCTGGACTGTCAGAATGCACGCTGCATAATTTATGGAGGAACACCGATGCTCCCAAGTGAAAGAGCTGCAATCAACATCGCATTAATAGCGATGGGTCTATTCGTATTTTCGGCATGCAGTTATCCCTATGATGACGATACCGCCCTTCCACAAGAAGGTGCTTCGGTTGTTGCCGATGCAGGTGCGGATCAGGACGTCTTAACCGGTGTCGTCGTCACATTGGATGGAAGTAGCAGCTCCGGCGCCGCTAATGCCTCGCTGAGCTATAGTTGGTCGTTTACGTCGCTGCCGGCAGACAGTACGGCGACGCTCTCATCTGCCGATGATATTGACCCGACATTTGCCGCAGATGTGGATGGTACCTATGTATTGGAGCTGGTCGTAAGTGACGAATCGGACAATAGTGCCTCGGATACAGTAATGATCTCCGCTTCAGAGGATGCGCCCCCCGTTGCCAACGCAGGTTCCGATCAGCAAGTGTCGAGCGGCGCTGTTGTCACATTGGATGGCAGTGGTAGTTCCGGCGCTGATAATGCGACATTGAGCTATAGTTGGTCATTTACATCGGTGCCGGCAAGCAGTACCGCGACGCTTTCATCTGCCGACAGCGATAGTCCATCATTTACCGCAGATGCCGATGGCACCTATGTATTGGAACTGCTTGTGAATGACGGCTCCGACGATAGTACGCCGGATACAGTGACGATTACCGCATCAGCTTCCGGGTCTTCCGGTGTTTCCTTCTCCGGCGACATTCAACCGATCTTTGATGCTGAGTGTACCGTTTGTCATTTTGCCGGTGGCGGTGAAGATGATGATTTCCTGGCTCTAACATCAGACGTCTCCTATAGCAGACTGGTCGACCAGCCGGCGTCAAATACACCCAATACGCTCGTGGTTCCCGGCGACTCATCGAACAGCGAATTGTATTTAAGGGTATCAGGAACATCAACAGGATCTCGAATGCCGACCGGAGGACAACTCAGCGATGCTGACCAGGAGTTGATTAGAACCTGGATCGATGATGGTGCTGCGAACAACTGATGTGGATGGATCCTAAAATGATTAGGGATGGATATTTTCCCCAGCCGCCGGTGGTGGCCTGCAGGGGTCTAACACTCTCGATACGATTTGGAGGTCAGCTAATGGAAATGAGAAAGACGAAGACGCTTCTCAAATGTTTAGGCATCGTGGCCTTACTCATTACACTTGTTGGGTTTTCGCTGCCCGCACCCACCTTTGCTGAGGAGGATGAGTATCCTGAGGATAGGGGCAAGATTGTGTTTGAAAAAAATGGTTGCTTCGTCTGTCATGGCAATGAAGGGTCCGGGGGAGTGAAGAACCGGAACTCGGCAACCGGTGGAGAGGTGACCGCCCTGACGTACTCTTCACGGGCGTTTAGTGATACCGGCTTGAAAGAAGTGATCATACAAGGCACCATCGCCGTATCGAGAGAGAATCCAAGGGGTAGCATTCCACCACTTTCCATGCCACCATTTCGCGACAGGATTACGGATACCGAACTCGACGACGTCGTAGCCTACCTCAATTATCTCACCCCGGAAGAGGAGGACGAACCGGAGCCGGTCGGTCCGGAGCGGCCACCGGTTCCCGAATTTATGCTGGGAAGCCAAAATTGTGAGATCTGCCACCGCTTGGTGACCGAAGAATTCAGAACCAATCCTCATTACGGTGCCCATGTGACGCAAAACGAATCTTCTTTTGCTATCGTATGTGCCACCTGTCATGGCGATGGGAGAGAACATGCGGAAAATTACGGGGATCCGAAGAAAATCTTACGCTTCGGAAAGGACTCTTCTGCATCAGTGGCGGAGAAGAACACCGCTTGCCTTCAATGTCATGAAAGGGGTATCCGCCTCTATTGGCAGGGAAGTGAGCACGAGTCAAGGGATATTGCCTGTGTGGACTGTCACAAGGTCATGGAGCCGGCATCCCCACGGCTTCTATTTGCCAAAGTCAACGAACTTGAAACCTGCTTTCAATGCCACCAACAGCGGCGTGCACAGATTCAGAGATCGTCCCATATGCCCCTTCGAGAAGGAAAGCTGACGTGCAGCGACTGCCACAATCCTCACGGCACAGCAAACGAAAAGCTCCTGAAGGAAGCAACGGTGAATGAAAGCTGCTACACATGTCACGCTGAGAAGCGGGGGCCATTCCTATGGGAACATGCACCCGTTGCCGAAAACTGTCTTAGCTGTCATGATCCCCATGGCTCCAATCATGAGAAGCTGTTGAAGGTCATGCGGCCGCGGCTCTGTCAGAGCTGCCATATCGAGGCTAACCACCCGACGACACCTCAGCTTCCCACGTCACGATTTGTATTTAACCGGTCTTGCCAGAATTGTCACAGCCAGATTCATGGGTCCAATAGCCCGTCGGGCGTCAGATGGCAGAGATAAGGCTTTGTATGGAAGGACATCCAGGAAATAGGTGTCAGGTGTCAGTGTTCAGGTGTCAGTTAGAGCATTTCCTGACACCTGAACACTCATATGAAACACCATTTCCATCTCTCATCCCGCTTTCAGCGGGACTCACAGAGAACACAGAGGTAACTCTTGATGGATTGCGTCACGCTGCGGCGTGACTGATCGGTTTTCGGTTGGGTCCTTACCGCAACCTACATACGAGGTGCGAAACGAGCCGCGTAACCCCAACCGACCAACGTTGTTGCCTAAACGAGTAGCACTGGCAGTTCTTCATGAATGGAGGATAAAGTACATGCGTAATAGATATCACATAAGAGAATATGCGATAGCAGGTATCTTGGTATTTGCAGTTGCGATGATTTGTGCACCGATACTCCATGCACAGGTTCTAACTGAAGGAAATGTAGAGCTTGGAGGGCGGTTGCAGGATGGGTCACAGGATTCATCAAAGTATACGGAATACCGGGAAGTGCCTTCGGGATTGTTTGTGGACAGTATCTATCTGGGTGTGGAAAATAGTGAACACACCTACTTCTTCAATCTATGGGGGTCCCATGTTGCGCAGGAAGATCAGAACCTGCTGGTGCAATTCGGTCTTCGGGGAAAGTACAAAATCGAATTTGAATGGGACGAAATCCCCCATAACTTTACAAATACCGCACGGTCATTATTCAATGAAACCGGAAAAGGGGTGTTTGAAATACCTGCTTCTGTCCGAAGTACGCTGGAAACGTTACTTTCTACAGATGCCGATTCGGGTACTGCCGGCGTACAGCCTGACTTTCCGGAACTCGATTCAGCGATTCACCGGCTGGCGCACGATATAGAAATGATCTCGAAACGGGCCAAAGGGAAAGGTGCCTTTACCTACACACCCAACGCGCAATGGCAGTTTAGTCTGCAATACGGAAACGAGAAACGGTCCGGGCGAAAACCATTCGGCGCAAATTTCGGTTTCGCCCCGATTGAGCTTATCGAGCCAACAGAATACCAGACCCAGGAGGTACGGGCCGGTGTTGAGTATTTTGGCAAGAACTGGAACGCCCAGCTCGGTTATTTCCTGTCTGTCTTTGAAAACGATGTGGATGTGCTGGTATGGGACAATCCTTTTGTTGAAAACGACGGCACCAGCACCAGCGCCCGGGGCCGGATAGATCTATATCCGGATAACACCGCGCAGAAGATTCACTTTTCCGGGGCTGCCAATCTTCCGTTCTCCACAAGACTGATGGCGACGATATCCCATGGCTGGCGAAGGCAGAATGACAGTTTCATTCCTCTTACAATCAATACCATGCTCGACACATCCGCTGTGGCACTTCCGGCAGATAGTCTCAATGGAGAAGTCGATACCACACGTTTGAATATCTCTGTGACAAATCGCTTCTTTTCTTCTGTGGGGTTCACGGCACGTTTCCGCTACTATGATTACGACAACCAGACGCCGTCTCTGACCTTTCCGGGTTATGTTCGGACGGACGAAAGGGTGGTTCTGACACAGCGGCGAAATGTCGCAAACGACTATCGGAAAATCAATAGCTCAGTTGATGCAAACGTACGCTTGATGAAAGATGTTTCCTTCAAGGTAGGATACAACAGAGAACAATGGTATCGCCGATACAGAGAGGCGGCAGAGACAGATGAAAACACCTATCGGGCTTCTCTGGACTATACGCCCCACGCATCATGGCTATTGGTGAGGACCTCATATGCCTTTGCTGAGAAGAAGACCCAGGGCTATGACCGGAAGCGCGTGGCCTACGAAGGCTTCCCTTCAGGAGACCCGGGAATCGGGCAGCTTCCCCAGCTTCGAAAGTTTGATATGGCAAGCCGCCAGAGAAACAAAGCAAATCTCCTTGCCCAGATTACACCTTTTGACACGCTTTCCTTTACTTCTTCCCTGGGTTTGGCTTTTGATGATTTTGATGAATCCGAGTATGGCATGAGGACAAACAATTCATACGATTTTTCTGTTGACGCTGCTTTCAATCCGACACCCGATCTTGCTCTTTTTGCCAGCGCTACGTGGGAAAATTTTGACTATGAGATGCAATCAAGACAGCGGAGAACCGGCAACGATTCACCCAATAGCGATTGGATCAGTGATATGGAAGATAAGGCGATCACGATAGGTGCGTCGATGTCCTGGGCGGCGATTCCGGAGAAAGTA
>JAZFSW010000485.1:0-7801 GCA_036446375.1 Desulfobacterales bacterium
AGCAGACCAGGTGGACCTCATCGGCTGCCAACTTGAGGATACCGAGAAGGCTGAATAGATATTCCATGGCACCGGTTCGGTCACCGGTGTTGCCCCCCCGGGCCGCACCCTTGGGTTGGCCTGTTGTTCCCGAAGTGTAGATCATGGATGTGGCGGGCTTTTCCGGTGGTGGCAGGTTCTCCAGGTCAACATCCGGAGGATCGATCATCAGGGATTTCAGATCCGTTGCGCCATCAATGGATGAATCTCCGAAACTGATAAAACCACTGGGAAGCAGCTTTTTATATCGGTCCCGATAGGGGACAATCCGGTCGGCAAAGTCCTGGTAGAAGATCACAATTTTGGCATCCGAATTATCCACGATATACTCGATTTCCGGCGGTTTTGACCGGTAACCGATCATTATTAATCCTGCACTGAGAAGATTGATGGCTGCACTGATTTCTGAATACTCCGGTAGATTGTAGGTCATCAACGCTGCGTGATCTCCCGGTCGAAGCCCCAGGCGATACAAGCCCTTTGCCAGGGCACTGGCTTGTGTAAACAGCTGGCCGTAAGTCAGGGATCGATCCATGCCGATGACAGCGAGCTTGTCCGGTTGGTTGGCCACGTGACTGGCAAAGAAATCGGGTATGCTGGATGGGGCGTCTGCTTCGGGTTCAGGCATGATATGCTCCCTTGCACCAGAAAACTATCTGAAATGAAAATAGTGACCCTCTGCGTCACTGAGATGAACTGACACTGATTTCCTCGTAATCCCGACGATATATCAAAACGGGCCTTGATGCAATTTGTTTTGTACCCCGTGGCTTCTATCTATTTCCCCTTTTGTAGAGATCGGGATGAGTGGCGACCTCACAGCATTTCCTGTCCGTGATGCCCTTCACCACCAGATCTTCGGCGGTTACTTCGGGTACCGGTGCCTCGCGAATGACCAGGCGTCGATAGGCTCCTGAGGTGGTGGGGAATTTGCCCTCGTATATCCGGACCTTTTCATCATTGCTCTATCATGAAAAGGGTGTCCGTTGTGTCTTCCACGTGGATCATCGGGTTGGCAAAAATGTCTGTCGGTAGAAGGGGTTCGGCACCGAAATTGGCTTCCCGCATCGGCTGGAGATCCCCTCGCTGGATACCGGTGAAGAACTGAAAAAGATCCGCGCCTACCGAACGGAAGATCGATGTTCTGTTTTGTTGTATCTCCGACAGTTTTTCTTTGAACGCTATCGTCGAAGAGTGGTGTTGGCCCTTTGACGTCTCATTTTGCCAGAGATTGCTTTTGAATCTTTTAATGAGCAATTCATACTGCACCTGGATTTCAGACACCAGCATTTTGGCCATTGCCACCTGCGCCAGAAGATCGATTTGAACGTCGCGGGCGGCTTTCGCTTTGGTGATACCATCCAGTAATATATCGCGGCAGACAACCTCGAAAGTTTCCCGATCCTTATTCCCTTTGGTGTGACTGACCCCAAGCGTTTCATCTGTTCCGGAATGCTCGGTGATGAGGCGATAGGCGACGTGCCCGGCTGCCTTTCGCGCTTGCGGACTTAGCAGCACGTCGTAGCTCACGTTATCGACACCGGCGGTCAGTGTGTCAAATGAGAAATCAAAATTGTAACGCTCCAAAGAGAATGCCCTCAGATCCGGAAGCGCTTTCGAGAAAAACCTGAAAATGGAAAACATGTTCATGACCCTTCTTCTCTAGTCTGAACCCCGCAAGGCGGGATCCGTCCGATCGTTGGAGAAACTGCGTCCAGAGCGTTCAGCGTTCAGTATTGGGCTAGGAATCCATTGGCAAAGTCAGGGGGCTTCGGATCATTCATCCATTCAGACGCATGTCTCTTATTATCTTCAGTACTTCAATCGCATGTTGGCGATTTACGATCTGGATGGTGACGTCCTTGTAACCCGGTTTGAAATCGCATTCTTCCACGGTTGCCAGGACGCCCCGCAGCTTGTAGCCATCGTCAATGTAGGATTTCAATCGCTTTGATAGATGTGCGTGGCCAAGGTACCGGCGCAACTGGCGGTAGTGACCCAGCTCCAGCTTGCCGCGTTTGAGCTCCACCAGGATGATCTCCCCGGCCTCTTTGTCGAGAAACACCATGTCGACAATATGTTTTTCCTTACCCTCGGTGAAAATATGGTGCTGACGATCGAGCAGTTCCACGGGGTAGCTGAACAGCAGGCGTGGTTCGACCTCAATGGCATTTTCCAGATGCCGCTCCGTATCAACGGCGCCGTATTCGGTCTGCAGCACCTCGACGATCTGTTTGGCCTTTTTCTTCCCGATGCCGCGCAGATCGCAGAATTCTTCTTCTGTGGCGTCAACGATTCGCCCGATGGTGCCGAAATGCTGGAGCAGGTCCCGCGCCATTACCATGCCGCATCCGGGAAGCATCTCAATCAATCGTCGCTGCATATCCAGAACAGATGTTGCCTTGCGCTTGGGAATCAGGGAAATCTCCGGGATGCCGATCTGTTCCTGGCGTGCCATCATGGTGATTAACTCGACGGTTTCATCAACATCCGGTGTCGAGACCACGTTTACTTCGTAGAGTAACATCATCGATGACAACGCGCCGCGGATGGCCTGGGGGTCGAAGCCTGTGTAGTTGTAGTTGACACTACCCTCAACGATCAGCACCGGGTTTGCGAAGTGTTCGCGCATGTAAATAGCGCTGGTAAACAGCGTCTTTTCCATGATCCCTTTGATGAAGCCGCCGCCGGTGCGACGTTCGATCACGAGGCGTTTGCTCAATACATAGCGATCAATGTTGCCTTCGTCTTCCTCAATGGGAACGATGTTGATACCGCGCTCACGCAGTTTCTTGGCAACCTTTCCCCGTGGCTTGGTGGTGGCGATACGCAGCGAAGATAGATCGATTTCTGCCATTCACAGTTCTCCCGTTCCTGGAATCGCCCGTTATCCTCGTACGCACCGTGCGTCGGCTATCTCCTACTCCACCAGTTCCGCGATACCGGCATCCACCTGAGCGCTCTTTTCCTCATCGAACCACCAATGCAAGGGATAGGACGGATATCGTCTTTCCGGGTAGGGCGGGGGGGAGCCGAACCGGTTCCAGTATACGCTCCTTAGTCCCGGCGGATGATCGCCGGGAATCATATAGAAGTTCCACAGCAAAATGCGGTCCAGTGCACGTCCGGCAGCAACCATATCTTCTTTGGTGTCGGCAGCGATGACCCTTTCAACAAGAATATCGATCGCCGGCACTCTGATGCCGGCAAAGTTGGACATGTTGTGCCGATCCGCATTAATGGTCTGAAAGCGGCCCCGCAGCAGCCAGGAATAGGGGACGGCATCCTGCCAGTAGCCCACACTCGCCACTTCGAAATCGTATTTTCGCATTCGATTGATGGACTGGCTGGTTTCGACCCGGCGTATTCTGGACGTAATGCCCAGGCGCTTCAGATTATCCGCATAGGGAATGAAGGTCCGCTCTTCATCCACCGAATCTGCCAGGAAATCAAGGGTAAAGGCCTCTCCGGTCTTCTCGTTTACCCGTTTGAAATCTCGAACCACCCATCCTGCCTTCTGAAGCAGCGCAGCGGCACGCATCAGGGTGTTTCGATTTCTGTGGTGGGGATCATTCCCTGGCAACCCCACCTCATGCGTAAAGACACGTGGGGGTATCTGATCCCGGAATGGTTCCAATATGGTTTCTTCAGCGGCTGAAGGCAATCCCGTGGCGGCCACGGCGGATCCCGTGAAATAGCTTGTCACACGTTCCATGGAATCGTATCCGAGCACCCGGTTGGACCAGTCCCAATTAAACGCCAGCGTCAATGCCTCTCTCACCCGGATATCTGCGAGTTTCTCACTCCGGGTATTGAAGATAATCCCCCAGTACATCCCAAAAGGCAGGTCAAGCTGATCGGTCAATTTCGTAAACAACCCTTTATCGTAGCCGTCAAAATCATAGGATATAGCAAAATCCTTTGCACTCGGTTCCCATCTGTAATCGTAAAGGCCTTTCTTGAGTGCCTGAATGGCCACATACTTGTCGAGGAAATAGACATATTCGATTGTACCAAAATTGAAGAACCCGACATTGACAGGCAGATCTTTACCCCAGAAATTCTCAACCCGCTCATAGACAATTTTGTGACCCGGATCCACCTTCTTGATGCGATAGGGACCGCTGCCCAACGGCGGATCCAGCGTGGTGGCATTGAATGTTTTGTCTTTCCAGTAATGTTTCGGCAGGGGTGATATTCCTGTCAGGAGCATCGCCGTCTCTATGGTTTTCACCTCAGATTTGCTGAGATGAAATCGAACCGATCGCGGCCCGGTTTGCTCAATGCTCAACACGTTCTTGTACGCGTTCTTCCACCCCAGGGCGCCTTCCGTTTTCAGCGTGTTAAATGTCCAGAGAACATCTTCTACCGTCATCGGCACGCCATCGTGCCAGTAGGGACCCTCCCTGAGCTTATATTCGACCCAGCTGAAATCATCGGCCACTTCCACGGTCTCGCACAGATAGCAGTATTCGGACCAGAGTTCATCATCGGATGTTTTCATAAACGTATCATAGATCAACAGCTGAATATCTGCCGCCGATACCCCCTTGTCTACCCAGGGATGCAGATTGTTGAAGGTGCCTATCTTGGCTTCTCTCAGTCTTCCGCCTTTCGGGGCATCGGGATTGACATAGTCAAAGTGGGGAAAGTCCTTCGCATATTTCAGCTCTCCGAAATAGGAGTACGCATGGCCGGGTTCACTGGCACATGTTGGGGGCGTAAACAGGACACTGAGGAGTATCAGGATATAGATAGGGGTCAAGAAACGGGTGCTCATAGGTCCTCTTCCAAGAGATCGGGGATTGACCCACGAAACACACGAAAGAGCACGACAAACACTGCAGGACTCAATCTTCAACTGTCTTTCCCATTGCGCGTATTCAGCGGGATGAAAACTGCTTGGCGGTCACGGTTCAGCTCCTCCGCTGCTTGAAGTGCGGCTGGTCTAACCGAAAGCGAAACTCTATGAAGTTTCATGCAAGAAGTCAAAAGAAAATGCCGGATATCACTCTCGCTCAGGCAAGGTCGGCGGGCGGCAGGTAACCCTTTGCTTGTCCTTCGAGGCCCTGGCGAAGGGAAATGTCCATCCCAGACTCCGGTTTCAAATAGAACGGCCCCCCGTTCAGTGAGACCGGGGGGCCAATCCGTCTTTCAATCCTGGCAATCTGTGTTCATCTGTGTCCCGCAATAATTTCCCTTTATCCAATGTGCGCAATACAAAAGGCAATTGATGGTCGTGGATGAATGCAGGGCGGGCCCAGCGCTCGGTGAGGTATCGGCCATTTTCTGTTCTCAGTCCTCTGCTCCTATCCTTCACCTGCCGGCAACGCTGAGGCGCCGGAATAGCCTTCGCGCTTCCCTATGATTCGGATCAATCCACATTACCCGGGATAGCTGATCAAGGGCCGCCTTCCGATCTCCCTTCCTGTTGAGGAGAACCGCGAGATTGTATCGCGCTGCAGTGGCATTGGGCTGCAACTCAATGGCCTGTCGAAGGAGTTCCCTCGCACGATCGTCTTCGCCGCGTGTTATCAGTTTTCTCGTCTCAGTGGTGTAGTGTCTCACCAGGTTCTTTCGTGCGCGAATGAGACTTGGGTCAATATCGAGGGCCTTTCTGAGGTGCCAGATGGGTGGGCGGTGGGATCCCGGATCGTCAGATTGTTCCAAGGCAACGCCCAGGGCACTGTGAGCCATTGCGTTTAGCGGATCGATCTCGATTGCTTTTTCCAGATACCGAATTGCAGGATCCGGTCTTCCCTGCTGCAACAGGAAGGTGCCGAAATACGACAGAATAGACGTCGACAAGGGGTTATAAATCAGCGATTTGCGGTAATATTCTTCCGCCTCATCATGCTTTCCCTGTGAGGATAGGACATTTCCCATGAGGAAGAGCGTTAGTGCGGACTGGGGACAGTGTTTGATCACTACTCTCAAGTGTTCTTCCGCTTCTTTTGCGTTGTTAAGGCCCTTATACAGGTACTCGGCATAGCCATTATGAAGACTCCAGTGTGCGCCATCGGTGTCGAGTGCCGCTTTGTATTGCCTTAGCACCTCCCGTTTACCCTCCCTGCTGTCATACAGCGCCTGCAGTGCCTCTATTCTTTCTGAGAGCGCTTTCACCTGTCTGTTTGTATCCAGCTGGTTGGTAAAGGGAGGGGCTTGCATCAGATTAAGAATGCTTCTAGCATTCATAAGGCGGTTCCAACTGGTATGGGCCAACCGATGCCCGGATTCCTGTTCAGACAGAACAGCACGCTCCGATGCGTGCCGGCTGACCCACTCCGGCAGCACACGCTGCACTTGCTCGAAGATTGTTCGGGCTACAAGGTACGTCCCCCTAAAATTCATATGCACATGTTCGTAGAACAGCTCATTTCCAGGCGTATTCTCCGGGCTGTTTGCTTCGAGAACCCGGGATGCATCGACAAGGTGAATTCCCTGTTCGGACTTTCCCCCTGAAACGTTTCGAATGATCTCATTGATTCGCGTGTCGGCACGGAACCGCAGGGCATCCAGCTCACGCGCCTTAACGTAGCGTGTTTTGGCCTGCTCAAAATCCCCCATCGCCCAGTAACCTCGCCCCAAACGGAAATGCAACGCTGCATAGTCTGCGTCTATTTTCTCAGCTTCCAGGAAGCGTTCGATTGCCGCCTGAAATTTGCCTTCCTCCCGAAGTGTTCCGCCTTCCTGGACAATCCGGTCCCATTCCTTGATGTCGTCTTCCGAGATCTCTGGTCGGTGCAGTGAAGCAAACGGGGCGCTATCCTTCAGGTTTACGCCCACCGTGCTGACGATTATCGGGATATCCGATCTCTGGGCCACCCCGGAGATATCAACCAGGTTTCTCTTGAAATGGCGATACACGGTCTCCATGCCTGGATCATCAGCCCGTACCTGGTTGTTCAGGAACATCTCCATCCCCCCCCAGTTTCCGGGTTGTGTCTGATTGGTACCGCGTATTCTTCCAATAGTGTTGGACACCAGCTGTCCCAGTCGGGTCGCTTTCAGTGCGATTCCTGCTCGAATCATAGACAGGCTCGAGGCCAGGGGTGAAAAGATCGTGCCGGCACCATAGGGACCGACCACCTCATTGTTGCCAAGATATACGACAAACAGGTCAGGTTCCAGCTGGCTGCAGTCCCGCACGATGGGCAGCACGACATGGGAATTGATTGCCGTAATCGCCGCGTTGATCACATCGAAATCCACGCCGGGATACTGGTCCCTCAACATCGTGTCGAGAATTCGTGTCATACCGTAAGCCATGGCCGGAGCACCCTGTGCGGCAGAGCCTCCAAAGACGAATACTCTGTATGTACCGGGCGGCTTCTTCAATGGCCTCGAAAAGTGACTTCCTTCTTTGGCCAGCTGAGGCGGAAAAAACCGCCATGTGAAATGCGGATTGCTGAGGATTCTTCGTTGGCCGTCCACCTCCTGCGTATACGTAAATCCTGTCGGCACGCCGTAGTCAAACACCCGCAACCACAATTCAAGACCGAGGAGCAACAGCACCGGAATGATGAATACCCCCACAAACCGGAACAGCCAGATTCGCCAACTCTTGCGTTGTGTTAGAGGTTGTCGCGGAGATTCTTCCTTTGGTGGCCGCTGTGCCTGAAGGGAGGGCAGCTTCTTCTGTGCCTGTTGTTTCTTCTTAGCCCGCTGTCTACCCTTTTTCGTCATGCCTATCTACTCCGATGTTGGTAAATATGAATACCCAAAATCACAAATCTCAATCGCCAAATTACAAATAAATCTC
>JAZFSW010000486.1:0-2361 GCA_036446375.1 Desulfobacterales bacterium
TCGCCTCCAACCCGGAAATTTTCCCACCCGTTCGCAATGTATTTGACAAATAGCCACAGATAATCGATATACCAATATCCCGACATCATTTATCCCATCTCTGCAGTATATTTTCGGTCATATGGCCTCAAAGGGGTGACCCGTTGGCAAATGGAGATACAAAACGTAAGACCTCAGCCATCCTCAGTATAGATGCCTCCGTCGAAGCCGTAATCGGTATCCGCGCGCCGTTGCCCGAACCAGGGCTCCGGCCCCCCCCCGGTGGATGTGAACCTTGCGCTGAAAACCACAAGGCTATGGTAACCCCGAAGGCAACACGACTACTGAGCGCCTTTAGAACGAGGACCCGATGTTGGAGCAAGACGGATAGAAGCCTATCGGACGATAGCCCAATGGCAGATAGGAAGGCATGAGCAGTAAAATGGGACGGTTTTGGGGACAACCCCGAATTGTAGATTAATCTATCAACATTGGAGGGAACTAAAATGGGTTTAGTTGACGGTGGCGTACTGTTTGGAAAGGCCCTGCAAAATGAGGGCGTGGAAAAGGCTTTTGTGCTGTGCGGCGGGCACATCATGCCGATCTTTTACGGCATGCGGGACGTGGGCATTGAAATCATCGATATGCGCCATGAGTGCGCGGCGATATATGCGGCCATCGCCTACACCCGGACCTCCGGGAAACCAGCCGTGGTAGTGACCACCGCGGGGCCGGGTGTGGGGAATACACCGGCCGGGATGATGGAGGCGGAAGCCTTGGGGATACCGCTGCTTCAGATTGGTGGCGCTGTGACGACCCGACGCAGGGATGCAGGCGAACTGCAAGACATGTCGACACTCAACGTAATGGAGACGTGCTCTAAATGGGCCAGGAAGATCGCGATCACCGACCGTATCCCGGAGTATGTGTCGATGGCCTTTCGCCATGCCATGGATTCGAATCCGGGACCGGTCTACTTGGAGATACCGATGGACCTTGTGTATGCTAAAGTGGAAGAGGAGAAGGTCAACTTCCCGGTCAACTATCGCGCCGATACGATCCCCGGTGGTGATACGGCGGCAGTTGAGAAGGCGGCGGAGCTTCTCTCCAATGCCCAACGGCCGGCGATGCTCATCGACGATGGCGCCCGATTCAGCATCGGAGAAAACGCAGATGCTGTTGCCGCGCTCTCGGATTACTTGAAGATGCCCGTTGGCATTTCGGGCTCGTCATGCCGGGGATTGTTCGGCGACGAAGCGGAAAACCCCCTGCTAAGGACAAATGCGGTAGCGGGAGCGGACGTGGTGCTGACCATGGGTTGTCGGTTTGATTTCAGGCTGGGATACGGTCTGATGATCCCGGGAGAAGCAAAGGTCATCCAGGTTCATACGGATATGAGACAGATCGGTTTCAACCTTCGTGCAGACATCGGTATCGCCGGCGGGTCGGGTCCCGTAGCCAGCCAGCTGCTGGAAGCGGTCAAGGCCAACGGCACCAAGAAAGAGGGTGACCCATGGACCGGCAAGCTTGCGAAAGGGCCGGTGCAGCCCGGTCGTCCCGGATACAAGAAGGACGGCATTCCCATCCATCCGGGACGTTGCGCGGGGGAAGTCGCTAGATTTATCGAGGAAGAGGCAAGCGACTGGACATTGGTCACGGACGGCGGCGAGTCTGCGGGATGGATAGGAAGCACACTGACGGCGCGCCGACCGGGTCAAATCCATAACGGCTCATACGGTGCAAACGGCACCATCGGTCAAGGACCGTGCTTGGCAATCGGGGCGTGGGTGGCAAACCGGAAACCGGTATTGTGGTACACCGGTGACGGGAGTTTCGGGTTCTATGCCATAGAAATGGACACGATGGCGAAGTTGGGGATCCCCGTGGTGTGCGTGATCTCCAACGACTCGGCCTGGGGTATGATCCGCCGGGGAGAAAAGGGGGGAGCCCGGGCCAAGGAGATCGAAGAGAAAGGCCACTGCAATGTGGAACTGCCCCACATGCGGGCCTATGAGAAGATGGCAGCCGTCTATGACGGGTATGGTGAATTGGTTACAGACCCCGATGAGATTGTACCGGCCATCAAAAGGGCGGTCGCCAATGGCAAACCGTCGATCATCAATGTGGAGGTGGACAGAGAGGCTGTGTAAGTCCGGTACTGTAGCGTGGTCGTCAGCACGACGACCCAAATGTTGTGAGGATGAGAAGGAAGAAGGTTAGAATGAGCAGATCGGATGCAAAGCCTGGCTGATTCAGGTGATATCGGCCGCGCCTGATCCGCAGAACTAAGGGAAGAACGTAATGAAGACAATTATGACCGTTTGCGGCCCAATTCCCCCTGATGAGATAGGGCTGACATCCATGCATGACCATATTCTGGCT
>JAZFSW010000487.1:0-3349 GCA_036446375.1 Desulfobacterales bacterium
TGATTATTTGCAGTTGGCGTTGGCTTACTATTTTTGATTGGGTGGCGGTTACGTATATGGATCATCGCCGGTCTGTTTATCGAATAGGGTCCACGGGGTCTAGGGTTCGAGGAGTCAAGGGAAGGAATGTCTGCGACAGCCAATCCAACTGAATAGCAACCCACATTCCCTTCCGCTTGTGCTAGAGCCTGTCGAAGAGCAGCGAAGGCTCTTAACTTGACCCCTCGGTCTCTTGAACCCTTATACCATCATCCTTCCCTATCGATGAAACCAGCACCCATCGTAATGTCCGGCTCAGAAAACATCATTTTATCAATATTATCCGCGATTTCCTGGATGTCGAACATGCCGTCTTTCTGGAGACCTTCGGAATTCATCATTTTGTATTCGCTGATCTTGTTGATGCTTGTTCCTCCATGGCTGCTCATCACTCTGCCGGTGATGTTCTCGGCAAGATCCGATGCAAAATATACCGCGAGCCGTGCTGTAGGTATCACGGAGCTGGTTTTTTCTGTATCTCCATCGCCCCTCCCCGCACCGGGAATACTGGCAACCATTCGGGTGAAGCCACTGGGACCGACACAGTTCACCCGTATCTTGGCTCTGGCAAATTCCTGGGCGTTGATCTTGGTCAGGGCGTAAATGGCCATCTTTGCCGCCCCGTAATTTGCCTGGCCGAAGTTGCCGGCCAGTCCTGAAATAGAGGTTGTGTTTACGATAGCCCCGCCATCGCCTTGGGTCTTCATTATTCTGCCGGCTGCCCGGGAGCAAAGGAATGTTCCTTTCGCATGAACCTTCAACACGATGTCCCATTCCGCTTCCTCCATATTCAAGGTCGTCTTGTCCCTTAAGATGCCGGCGTTGTTGATCATCACATCCAGACGTTTGAACTTGCTCAAGGCGTTCCACATCAGCATATCCACACCATCGAGATCACTAATATCGGAATAGTTTGCTATGGCGGTCCCGCCGGCAGCTTTGATTTCTTCAACCACCTCATCGGCAACCTTGGCATCTTTGCCGGTGCCGTCCACACTACCCCCCAGATCGTTGACAACCACACTGGCCCCTTCTTCTGCCAGTATCATGGCCTCTGCACGACCTACACCTCTGCCTGCTCCGGTGACGATTGCTACTTTACCATCAAATAAACCCATTGTTTGTCTCCTCATCCATTTTGCAGTTTGATTGCTTTCAGTTGATAAGATGCCATCCACAGACACAGGAAATCTCTGTCATCGTGTCTTTGGACCAAGCTGTGGACCTTCGCAAAAACCCGGGGTGGTGTCAAGCGGATAATCTCCGGCTTCAGGTGAAACCTCGGGCTACCCGATCAGCATGGTTCTTCCGGGAGTATACCCGATGCGTATGCATTTGCTCCAAGAAACACGATTTGCCAAGAGCTTTCCAGACAACGCGAATGCTGTTTGACAATACGGATTGAAGGTGGGCCGCTGCAGACGTCCCTTCAATTGCACCCATGGCCCTTTGAGCGCGTGTGTTCTCGGACCCCTTACATCAACCTTTTCCGGGATGATGTGTATGGACCAATACCTTGTCATATTAATAAGTTGACACTAAATACCTAAAGATATGATTGCGTTGATGTGTGCCGTTTCAGTTAAGGTTTCCGGCAAGAAAGGTGCCGATAATCGATAGGCATTCCATATCGAGATAGTATTCTGCGGAAGGTTTGAAGAGCAGGTTGCACTGGGCAGGGAATTCGCTGTCTTTATCATTGAAAAGGAGGAAGATCGGGACCCTGGGGAGGGCGTCAAATCGAAGGGAAAGATCGTAGGAAAGGTCACTTTCCTCGGTTTGGCCCCCGAGGGTTCTGCAAGCGATATCGAGCTGCTGAGATCTGCCAGAAAAGCGTTGTGCAATCAACCGGTGGGTATTTGCCGCGAAATTGCCCATCAGAGGGCCTGCGTTCTTAAAATCCCTGAAGGAAACCCAGCCGCTATCCGGCGGCGGTTTGTCGGGGCATCGGAGGATATACTGGCAAAGAACGACACTCACTGCAAAATTGGCCTGGTTTCCTGATAGGTCATAGATCCCATTGGCCGATACCCGGTAGGGTCGGGTGAAGAAGGGGATGGTCATCTCTTCCCCGGCCATGGTTGCACCAAGTCTTTCCGCCACCGCGGGCAGATCCTGCTGAGGCAGCCTGGCAAGATAGTCCCGATACGTTGTTTCGAAGATCTTAGTTTTTCTTTCCATAGCAGAAGGGTCCGTATGTGGTCCGTGGAAGAACCCAAGAAAAAAGCATCAGCCCGGATGACTGTAGTCACCGCGCTGATGCTTTTCATGACGTGTGCTGTTTGGGACAAACGATCAGGGATCGATTCGTGCTGTCGCCGATCCCTTGATGACCGTCTGGCCATCCTGATTGGTGGTCTCAAGTGCCAAATCAACCAATTGCACACCACCTTCTTCCCTTATCGCTTCAACCGTGGCCTTCCCATCAAGGGTATCTCCCGGCCAGACCTGGCGCGAGAATCGTACGCCATACTTGGTTAGGCGGCCATCGCCTACATAATTGGTGACCATATTGCCGGTCATGCCCATCGACAGCATTCCATGGGCGAAAACCGTGGGGTATCCGGAAACTTGTTTTGCGAACACTTCGTCAGTGTGAACAGGATTATAGTCGCCTGAGGCCCCTGCATATTGGACGATCTGCGTTCGTGTCAGATCATCAACGAGACGTTCCTGATATGTATCGCCAACCTTCAATTCGCTTGCTTTCAATGCCATGATATCCCCTCCTAATCCTGTGAAGCTGCTCTTTCTGTTTGCACACCAACGGAACGGGCGGTGATAACCAATTCACCGTTTTGATCGCGGTATTCGGTTATCTGTTCAGTAAACAACAGCTTGCCGCCACGACGCCCCTGTTTCTCCCAGGGCTCTCCGTTCTTGGTGGAGCCGGAAAGTACATCACCCGGCTTCAATTGGCGGTGGTATTCAAAATGTTGTTCCGCATGAAGACCAAGACCCGCGCCGCTACTACTGCTTTTCCCGCCACTATCTGCGCCTGCGCTATCTCCGCTGTCTTCAGCAGGGGCCGGAGCCATCAATCCTGACGGGGTCTTCCCGGAACCCATCCAGGGCTTTCCAATCGTGGGCCGGAGAGCGTAGTCCGGATCGAACTGCGCACTGGCCTGAACAAAGGTCGGTGGGGCAATAATGCCACCTGGTTCGGTCGACTTGGCATGGTTCGCATCATAGTAGATGGGGTTCTTATCGCCAATCGCCCGGGCAAACAGGACAATATGACCAGCTTCAACTGTAAAATTCTCTACCGCCATAATTCTCTCCTTTCATTCGATTGTGTAACGATTACATT
>JAZFSW010000488.1:0-5491 GCA_036446375.1 Desulfobacterales bacterium
TGGGCGGCCAAAGGGACCACGCTTCTCGGTATAAGAGCGGTCATTGCCGAATCTTTTGAGCGCATCCATCGAAGCAACCTGGTGGGCATGGGCGCGCTACCCCTGGTGTTTAAGGATGGGGACAGCTGGGAGGGTCTTGGTCTGACCGGTGATGAAACGTTTTCCATTTCCGGCATCGGCGATATCACCCCGCGAAAGGTTCTGTCGGTTTGCGCGGAGAAAAAAGATGGCACCGAGATTCATTTCGAAGTTATTGCACGGCTGGATACCGCGGTGGATGTGGCGTATTTTGAAAACGACGGGATTCTGCCTTTTGTTCTCCGGAAGATACTGGCCGAGGAAGGGAAATAGGTTCAAAGGTTCACGGTTCCAGGTTCAGGGTTGATCCCGCGTCGGGAGTTTCTCCGATGCCGCCTTCGGCAAGCTCGGGCGATGAGCGTGGCACATCGCTGATTTCACAAGGCGAGCGTCATGAATCTGGCAACCTTTGAACGCTGAACCCTGAACCTCCTAACCGTAGCTAGCAGACAGAATCGGGGTTATTGTCCAACACATCACTCCTAAACCAGCAGAGCTTCACCTGATCTGAGACTGCCAATAAGGATCATCCCATGAAAGCAGCTGAGCTGTTCGTTTCCTGCCTTGAAAACGAAGGTGTAGACTGTATATTCGGGATACCCGGAGAAGAAAACCTTGATTTTTTGGAAGCCCTTCGTACTTCCAATATAAGGCTGATTCTCACCCGGCATGAACAGGCCGCAGGTTTCATGGCAGCCACCTACGGCAGGCTTACCGGGAAAACAGGCGTGTGCCTTTCCACATTGGGTCCCGGTGCAACCAACTTTGTCACCAGTACATCGTATGCCTTGCTCGGAGGGATGCCGGTACTCTATATCACCGGCCAGAAACCGATCACCAAAAGCAAGCAGGGCCGTTTCCAGATTATCGATGTGGTTGCCATGATGGACCCCATCACCAAATTCACCAAACAGATTGTCAATGCCCATACGATCCCGTCGCTGGTTCGCGATGCGTTCCGCATCGCCGAAGAAGAAAAACCCGGTCCGGTTCATCTGGAACTTCCTGAGGATATTGCCGCTGAAACCACCGACAGCCAACCCTTTGCGGTGACGGATCTAAAACGTCCCCAAGCAGACAGGGGAGCAATCTCAGTGGCCGCGCGGATGATACAGGACGCCAAGCTTCCCCTTGTATTGCTTGCCGCAGGTGCCAACCGGAAGCACACACATCACGCGCTATATGAATTTCTCGAAAAGACCGGCATCTATTTTTTCAGCACCCAGATGGGCAAGGGCGTGGTGGATGAAAGGCATCGCCAGTCTCTGGGTACCGCGGCATTATCCGACCATGATTATATCCACTGCGCGATAAACCGGGCGGATGTGATTGTCAATGTGGGCCATGATGTGGTTGAAAAGCCTCCCTTTCTTATGACGCGCGGAGGTGTCAAGGTGATTCACATCAACTATTCTGCGGCGCATGTGGATGATGTGTATTTCCCGCAACATGAAGTCATCGGCGATATTACGGAAAGCATTCAGGCCCTGACTGCGAAGATGAATGCAGGCTCTCCGGCCGACTATGCCTATTTTGACAGAATCAAGGCAGAAATCGAAGACAATGTTTACACCGGTTGTGACGTGGATACCTTCCCCAATATACCCCAGAGGATTGTCTACGATATCCGGCAGGCGATGCCGGAAGATGGTATTTTGTCCCTGGATAATGGGATGTATAAGATCTGGTTTGCCCGCAATTACATGGCCTACGCGTCCAACACGATTTTACTGGACAATGCGCTGGCTACAATGGGTGCAGGACTACCCGTGGCAATTGGTGCCAAGATCGTCCATCCGGAGCAGGCCGTGGTGGCGATCTGCGGCGATGGCGGGTTCATGATGAATTCCCAGGAGCTGGAAACCGCGGTTCGCCTGGGACTGCATCTGGTGGTGATCATTCTCAAAGACAATGCATACGGCATGATTAAATGGAAACAGGCCGGTATGGATTTTCCCGCTTATGGTCTGGATTTCGGCAATCCGGATTTTGTCAAATATGCAGACAGCTATGGTGCCGCCGGATTCCGTATCACCGAAACCGGCCAATTGCCCGACGTGATCGCCGCCTGTTTGAAGAAACCCGGGATACATGTCCTGGAAGTTCCCGTCGATTACTCCGAAAACGAAAAAGTGTTTCTCGACGAACTGATCAGCAAAACCTGCATTCTGTAGGCGGGGCCATCGGCAAGGAGGGCATTTGCCGATGCCGGTGTTCAGTGTTCAGCGTTCAGGGAAGGCCTCCAGAGGGCTTAACCCGCCGAAGGCTGTCCTGAACCCTGAACCCTGACACCTGAACCCCATCCGTTCAACCCAGTTCCACCAAAGGACCCCATGGAAAACCTGAAAGTATTGAATCCCTACGATGAATCTCCCATTGCCGAATTGCCAAGAACCAGCGAAAAGGACGCCTTTGCAGCGCTTGAAGCCGCCCATCAGCTATTTGCTGACCGCTCCCGGTGGCTTCCCATGTATCGGCGGATTGAGATTCTTGAAAAAGCGATAGCAATAATGAAAGGGGAATCTCTTGCCCTTGCCCGGACGGCGGCCGAAGAAGGGGGCAAACCCCTGATGGATTCCAAAATCGAAATCGATCGGGCCATCGATGGGGTGTCTGTTGCGATAAAGGAGATCTCACATTTCGGGGGAAGAGAGATCCCGATGAATCTCTCCCTTTCATCTGCCAATAGGATGGCCTATACCATGAGGGAACCACGGGGGGTAGTGGTTGCGATCAGTGCCTTCAACCATCCCTTCAATCTTATCGTCCATCAGGTCATCCCTGCGGTTGCCGTGGGGTGCCCCGTGCTGGTAAAACCGGCATCGGCAACCCCCTTGTCCTGCCGAAACCTGGTGAGAATTCTATACGAGGCCGGTCTTCCCGAGGACGGGTGCCGGATGGTTCTGTGCGCGAACGAGGTTACCGAGAAACTCATCGGCGATAAACGGACCGCGTTCATGTCTTTTATCGGATCAGGGAAGGTGGGTTGGTACCTGCGTTCGAAACTGGCTCCGGGAGCCGTTTGTGCTTTAGAGCACGGGGGCGTTGCGCCGGTGATTTTCGATCGGACCGCCGACATGGACACGGCTCTTCCCCTGCTGGTCAAAGGCGGCTTCTATCATGCCGGCCAGGTCTGTGTATCCGTACAGAAAGTGTTTGTTCATGAAGACATTGTGGATGCGTTTTCCTGGAAGATCGTTGCGGCTGCGGAAAAGCTCATCGTTGGCGATCCCCTGGATGAGAAGACAGAAGTGGGCCCCTTGATAGCGGCCAAAGAGGTCGATCGGGTCCATCGGTGGGTGACAGAGGCCGGGGAAACGGGGGGCAGGATTCTGTGTGGGGGGGAAAAACGCTCCAACACCTGCTATGAACCGACGGTGATTCTGGATCCGCCGGACGATGCTATCCTGTCGCAAAAGGAAATCTTTGGCCCGGTCGTCTCTATCCATTCCTACAGGGACCGAGATGAGGCGATCCAACGGGCCAACCAGCTGAATTATTCGTTTCAAGCGTCTGTTTTCACGAAAGATTTGGATACTGCACTGGATACGGTAAAGAAACTGAATGCCATGGCCGTGATGGTCAACGATCACACCGCCTTCCGGGTAGACTGGATGCCCTTTGGGGGGCACAAAGAATCCGGGGCGGGGGTTGGCGGCATCGGACCGGCGATGCATGAGATGACCGTAGAAAAACTGATGGTCATCAAATCCGATGCACTTTAGGCCTGTGAACAAAATGACACCGAACCCGGATCAATCGGAGAGAATGCCACGAAGGTACAAGGACTCAAAGAACTGCGCTCCATTGTATCCCAACTTCGTGTCTTCGTGTCTTGGGGCTTTTGCGCCGTAGTGGCGAGATTGTCTTTTCAGACAGATCCTGCGCAAACAAGATGTGATTTCGATATTTAGGTACTGAAATGGAGGGAGCATGTTAAACTTCGATCTGACACCGGAGCAACTCGAGCTCCGGGACAAAGCCAGGGCGTTTGCTCTATCGGAAGTCCTACCCGCAGCATGGCACTATGATGAGAAGGATCAGGTGCCCGTCTTCCTGTTGAAGAAAGCCTTTGATGCGGGGCTGATGAACAACGATATCCCCAAGGCCTATGGCGGCAAGGGGTATGGTATCCTCGAAGGGGCGCTGATGACGGAAGAAATCGCTGCGGCCTGTCCCGGTGTTGCCACCTCCGTGTTCGATAACTCCTTGGGGATGGAGCCGTTGATTCTCTCCAAGAATGAAGCGCTGAAAGAAAAATATCTCTCGCAGATTGCAGCCGATTTTAAGCTGATCTGCTTTGCCACATCCGAGCCCGGCATGGGATCGGATGTGGCCGGTATCCGCTGTAAGGCAGAGCCGGACGGGGAAGACTATATTCTAAATGGAACCAAATACTGGATTACCAATGGGGGTATCGCCGATTATATGACCGTTTTTGCCACGGTCGATCCCGAGTCTCAACATCGGGGCATATGTGCCTTTCTCGTGGAGCGAGACTGGGAAGGGGTATCGGTGGGCCGGCATATACCCAAAATGGGTCAGCGGTGTTCCAACACCACGGGCCTGAATTTTAAAAATGTCCGCGTACCCAAAGCCAATGTCATTGCTCCGCCGGGAGAAGGCTTTGTGATGGCCATGAAGACATTTTCACGGACCCGACCGGTGATTGGTGCCTTTGCAGTGGGTGCCGCACGTTCCGCGATGGAATATGCCATCGATTATGCAAAGAAGCGGCGCACCTTCGGTTCAAGAATCGCAGAATACCAGGCGATACAGTTTAAGATCGCTGAAATGTACCAGAAGGTGGAGACCTCTCGTTTGCTCGTATGGAAATCCGCCTGGGAAGCGGACTGCGGAAAAGATCCCATTGTTTCTGCCTCCATAGCGAAATTCTATTCAACCGAGGTCGCACTGGAAGTGGTCAACGAAGCGCTGCAGATCCTGGGCGGCTACGGCTACACCAAGATGTTTCCGCTCGAAAAACTGCTGCGGGATATCCGCCTGCTGAGAATCTACGAAGGAACCAGCGAAATCCAGCGCATGGTTGTATCCGGTCATGCCCTGGGCGCATATGAACCGGTGATGCCGTCTCTTGAAGATCTTCCCATGATGTGGGACAAGGATCTGGGGGATAGGACAGACGATACTCAGGAGCAACAGCCGGCCTGGCGATGCCGGATATGCGGTCATATGCATTACGGCGCTGAGGCGCCGGAGGAATGCCCGTATTGTTTCTACCCCAAAACGACGTTCAAGCAGGTCTGGCCATAAACAGAAAAAGGGGGTGTCATGAGCGAGTTGATTTTTCAAACCCTGGCAAAATTCGGCTACCACCATCCACTTCATCCTGCCTTGACCCACCTTCCCGTCGGGCTGGTGATGGCAGGCTTCTTATTCGGGCTCATCGGTT
>JAZFSW010000489.1:0-12951 GCA_036446375.1 Desulfobacterales bacterium
CGAGTGATTACCATCGCTCCGAACGATCACTATCGTTCCTCCCAGAGCCTGTGGATATGCTTATGTTCCTTGTTGTTTTTCTCTCCGTGTTTATCGGTATGCACACCCTGTTCTTTTTTCGCATCCGTGTGCTGTTTATGGACAGGGCGATCGTGCAGGGGCTGGTGATCGCATGGTTTGCCGTGATGATTCTGGTTCCCATGGCCTCCTATTTGCTTGAGGCCCGTGGCCACGATCTCCCTGCGCGGATCGCTGCGATCATCGGCTTTTACTGGGTGGGGTTTCTCTTTCTGGCGTTTTCGGCATGCCTTCTCATGGGTTTCTTCGATGGTTTCGCATGGTTGGCAAGAGCACTCACCCGTCTGGATGTCCCATCACTGTCCGGGAAGGTCCCAGCGCTGGCCATGTTGGGCCTGGTGGCGGCGACATGTCTCTATGGACTATACGAGGCGAAGCAGATACGGGTCGAGCATTTGCGCATAGAAACCGGTAAACTACCCGAAGGTGTTGATTCATTGAGGATCGCACAGATATCGGATGTCCATCTGGGGCTGATCCTGCGTCAAAGCCATATGAAGGCCATCATCGCCGAACTTGAGGCCCTGTCACCGGATATACTGGTGTGTACCGGAGACTATGTGGATGGTTCGCTGAAAAATCTCATCCACCTGACCGAATATATTGAGGCGCTTCATCCACGATACGGAAAATATGCCGTGACAGGCAATCACGAGTACTATGCCGGGCTGGAGAAATCCTTGGAATTTCTGGAAAAATCCGGGTTTACCGTATTGCGGGGGGAGGGGACGACCATTGAGGGAATGATTACTATCGCAGGGGTCGATGACGCTGATGTCAGCGGGGCGACCCGTACGGACAGCGCTGCTGAAGCAGACCTGGCACTTCGTGCCCTTCCCGAGGTTGATCCTGCGCTCTTTACGCTTTTTCTGAAACATCGCCCGGATGTCTTGCCCGCCACGCTGGGTCGTTTTGACCTGCAGCTATCCGGCCATACCCATAAGGGCCAGATGTTTCCTTTCGATTTACTGGTAAAGCGGCAATATCCGATGCTCAGCGGCTCCCATGACCTCGGGGGGGGCGCCAGGATCCACATCAATCGCGGCGTTGGAACATGGGGACCACCAATGCGGATATTTGCCCCGCCTGAGATTACGCTTATCGAGCTTGTCCGCAGGGGCTAGTACTCGTATTCGTAAATAGAGCGACGTATTCTGGGCACATTTTGCATTTCATCCCGCTTGCAGCGGGACTACGCTCAAGGCGCAGAGACCGCAGAGACAAATTGTCTGTTCTCTGCGTCCTTTGCGACTCTGCGGTGAGTCGAAGCACACTACGTAATCGAACTTGTCCGAAGGGGCTAGATCAGGACTAATACGAGCGCCCGAAATGATCCATATTCCACTTACGCCCTTCGTCCAGCATCGCAACATAGTTCTTGATGGGAATATAGTTGGTAACTGAGTTTCCTGTCCCCAGCACATAATGACCGTTTGGGCCACAGACATCGAGGATCTCCCGGGTTCGTTTTCTCACGGTCTCTTGGGTTGCCGATGTCATCAAATCCACATCTACCCCCCCGATGAGGCCGATCCTGTCACCCCATTTTCGGTAGGCATCTTCCACCGGCATGATGATGTCCTGGAAACTGTGCTTTCCATCGATTCCGGTGTCACAGATATCGGCCATTATTGCTTCCAGATTTCCACAGGAATGAAGTACGATCACCTTTCCGGAGCTGTGGGCCAGGTCGACCAGGTGCTTGAGATGGGGCAGAAACTTCTCCCGCAGGAGTGCAGGAGAGATCAGCGTTGCTGTATTGAATCCCATGTCATCGCCGACAAAAAGCCCGCCGACATTGGGGATATCCAGCAGCTCTTCCACACCTCTCGTGATGATCGTCGATACCTTTTCGATAATTGCATCCACCAGATCCGGTTGGTCGACCAAGGCATATGAGAAAGGGATCAGGCCCATCAGCCAGCTGGACCATTCAAACAGACCCCCGGGAAGGGTCATTATTTTCATTCCCTCCGGGACCATCGTGGAAAGGGCTTTGCTGGGCATGTGTATCGTTTCGGGACTTGCAGGCCATGGGTAGTTCTCGAAATCATCCCAACTCCCAATGGGTCCGGTGTTGTCATCCAGCCAACCGCGCTTCCCGTCCTTGACCTCGGGCGATGTGTTTTCGGTAATATTGAACGCAGTGCCGGAAAAACCGAGTATGGCCTGAGTGGTGACAAAATCCCATCCGGCTTCAGTGCAGAACGTGACGGTCTTTTCAAGAACTTTCATGCCGTCTGCCATGTTCCTGACGGTTGTAAAACGCTTGATGTCTTCTCCGAGAAAGGCGCCCATCGTTTCGGGATCGGCAAAAAGATCGCCCGCGGGGACCGGTCCGGGTTCTCGTGTGGTTACTGCTCGGACGAATCGTTCGAAGTCCGGTTTTTTGTCTCCTGCAGAAAGGGGCGAAAGGCTAGATGATGCGTTGGTCATGGAAGTTCTCCTGTGTCGCTAAAGCAGGTGTTTATTGATTCTTTCCCAGAGATCGGTGGGTGGAGGCATTGCTTTACCGTCGATGCTCAATACGGGAACCGCACCAAGGAGGGAATTGGTTATCAGCATCTCATCGACCCGGTAAAGATCATCCACCTGAATGGGTTTCCTTACCTGCTTATAATCCCAATCTGAAAGAAGGTCAAATACTCGTTCTTCCACTATGCCGGGAAGCACATGGGCGGAATTGGGTGAGATAACGGTATGGCCTTTGAACAGCAGAATATTGGCAGTGTTTGTTTCTGAAACCGTGCCGTCAGGATTCAGGATGATTGCCTCATCGGCTCCCTGGCTTTTCGCCCATTTTCCGGCAAGAAGGTAATAAAGATAATTCAAAGTTTTGTGATCGGCAAGGGGTGTCATGCGCGGTTCCGGATATACGGCAAGCTCAAATCCCCGGGGTGTTTTCCCTGATAGCCGGCTGTGGTATTCACGGGCCGTTACGATAAGCGTATGATTAAACGGGGGCGTGTCTCGATCCCCTTTTGTTACCATGATCTTCACCGCGGCGGTTTTTTCACTCAATCCATTGTGGGTTATCACCTGGCCGATAATCTCATTCCAGGTAAGATCCGGTGGGCTATCGTCAAACAGGTGCTTCCAGGTTCGATGGAGCCGATCGATATGTTCCTTCAGATGCCTGGGTGCGCCCTTATCGGCCCGCAGCGTTTCGAAGAAACCATACCCGTACTGGAATCCCTGATCGGTAAGGGGAAGACTGGCGCTGTCGATGGGCTGGAGGGTGCCGTTGATCCATACCCGATCTTCCCGGGTCCGATCCTTCCGGCCGGCAGCATCACCTGTTCCCTCAAATACCGACATGAGGGTGTGACCCTTGTGGAGTGTTTCATCGTATTCATCGGCCGGATCCGAATCGTAAACAATACCCCCGCCGACAGAAAAAAATATCCGCCCATGGACGATGGTGGCTGTGCGTATCGCTATGGAAAGATCCATCGTCTCATGGAAGCCGATATAGCCGATGGACCCGGTGTAGATATGCCTTCGGTTGGGTTCCAGTTCATCGATGATCTCCATCGTACGAATCTTGGGACAGCCCGTTATCGATCCCCCGGGAAACGTTGCCTTGAGAAGATCCACCGTGTCCCGATCTTTTTGAAGTGTTCCCTCGACAATCGATACGAGATGATAAACATTTTGGTATGCTTCAAGCCTTTTATGCTCGCGGACCCGGACCGATTCGGCTTCGCACACTTTTCCGATATCGTTTCGCATCAGATCGACGATCATCGATAACTCCGCATCGTCTTTCTTACTTGCTTTGAGTTCCTGCCGGTACCGGTTGTCTGCATCGGGGGTTTTCCCCCGGGGTCTTGTTCCTTTTATGGGACGGGTCTCAACCGTATCACCGGTTCGGCGAATAAAGCGTTCCGGTGATGTAGACACAATCTGATGGTCGCCGGCTTGGATATAGGAAAAAAACGGTGCCGGGTTCATATGGTAAAGTCTGCGAAACAGGCTGAAGCTGTCTCCGGAAAAATCCATCTCAAAGCGCTGGGAGACGTTTACCTGGTAAACATCTCCGGCAGCAATATAATCGATGATCTTCTCGACAGCTTTCATGTAGTTTGCTTTGGCAAAATTGGATCGAAATCCATCCGGATCGCCGCTGAAATCAGCCGATGGGGGAGGGGGGGCATTGAGGGCCGCATCAAACCAATCAAGGTCCTTGTTGATCTGACGGCTTCCGGAACCGGCGCGGCACGGCATGTGAAGGCAGGTGGTATCTTCTACACTATCGTGGACCACGATGATTGAAGGGGCATAGAAACAGATATGGGGCAGCCCCAGCGTGTCGATAGAGGTCCGGGGTAAGAGTTCCAGGCAATCCTTAAGATCGTATGCCAGATACCCGAAAAGGCCTGCGGCGATCGGTAGCCGATCGTGTTTGAGATCAACATGGAAACGGTCCAACAGGATACGCAGGACATCAAAAGGGTCGGCTTCAATCCTGACTGTATCCTCGCCGGATGAGAGCCGGATGTCCTGCTGGCGACCTGAAAAGGTCAACCAGGGCTTAACGGCCAGTATATGGTATCTTGCGCAGTCCATCTCGCCGCCACTCATTAGCACAACCGTACCGGTTTGTCCGGCAAACCGTGCAGCGACATCGAGGAAGGATTCCTTCAGATCGATTGGCTGTGTATGGACATCGGTTATCTTTCCGGCGAGCTTGCCTATGTTTGCTATCGTGTCAACCATTTGCAGGACCGAGTTTTAGAAAGTTTTCAACAATCAAAAAACCATGTTCCGTAAGGAAACTCTCCGGATGGAACTGAACACCATGAAGCGGGTGCTGTACATGGGACAATGCCATAATCAGATTATCCCGGCTGGTTGCCGTTACCACAAGATCGCTGCAGTGATGCTCAACGATCAGGGAGTGGTAGCGGGCGCCTAGAAAGGGTGAAGGGCATGTGTGAAAAAGCCCCTTGTTCTCATGGTGGATTAAGCTGGTTTTTCCATGCATCGGTTGTGGTGATGGAATCGTTTTCCCGCCGAAGGCTTCATTCATGCACTGCATTCCCAGGCAGACGGCAAGGATGGGTATTTTGTCATGAAAGGATCGGATCAGGGCGGTCGATATCCCGGCATGGGCCGGATCTCGTGGCCCCGGGCTGATGAGGATATAGTCCGGTTTCATCCGGCAGACCTGACTAAGGGAGATCTTATCACTCCTGTGCACGAGAATGTCCAGATCATAGCGCATGAACATCTGCACCAGATTATAGGTAAAAGAATCGTAGTTGTCGATAACGAGAAGCGTTGCCAAGATGTCGCTCCAAATAGAAAAACCACCCGATGGAGTCTGGGTGGCGATTGCCTATTGCATAACTCAATTAACACATGTATTTTTGTACGATTCTTACCATCAAACAGATGCGCCGGTCAAGGCAAAAGGTGGAGTAGCCATCGCATGAAGAAGAAAGGCAGGAAGAAACAGCGGCTGATAACTGCCGTCGTTGCGAACCCGGAAGGAGAGATCTTTGAACTTGAGGGGTATGCCGCAGTCGGTATGGCCGGGCCGAGTCTTGTGCCACTGACAAAAGACGATACGGTTGATCTGCCCTTCGGCAGTGAGCAGATGCTGCTGCCGGACCGATCACCGATTGTTTACCATATTGAAACCGACCGGTTTGAGACCCTCAAAACCAATCCCTATACGGCCCGTGAGACGATATTTCCTGTCGCAGCATTCAATTCGCCGGGATATATGATCCGCTATGTCAGTGCGTACCGGGAAAAAGAGAATGCCGGTTATCTACCCCTTTTTTCATACGGTGCCGTGGGGTGGTACGATGGCGCATTCCGGTCTTCTGTCATTCAGGTGGATCGGGAAAGACGACAGGATCTGCGGTTGATGAAACCGGAAGATGTTCTTTCCGGCATTGATGAGATGAGGCGGAAGATGCCGGCGAACCGCCTGAGACAGCACCTCGAAAAATGTGCGCTGACCTACGGTTGTCCAGCGGGAAAGAACTTCTTCTTAGGGCGATTCGAAGCCCCTCTGCCCACAAGCCGGCAGTGCAATGCGCAATGTCTGGGCTGCATTTCTCTTCAGGACAATGACGATATGGTCCACTGCCAGGAAAGGATCGGTTTTACACCGTCCCCGGAAGAGATCACAGAGGTGGCGCTGGCACATATTGCCAGGGTCAAACATGCCGTTGTCAGCTTCGGGCAGGGATGTGAGGGCGATCCGCTGCTGGCCGCCCATGTCATAGCACCGGCGATTCGGATGATCCGGTCTGCAACCGGGCAGGGAACGATAAACATGAACACCAACGGCAGCAGACCGGATGTGCTCAAAGAGCTGTTTGATGCGGGCCTCGATAGTATACGCGTCAGCCTGAACAGTGTGCGGGAACCGTGTTACAACGCGTATTTCAGGCCCCGGGGGTACCAATTTTCGGATGTCGTCAGATGCCTCGATATGGCTGCGGATAGAAGGAAATTCTCATCCATTAACTACCTGAACTGTCCGGGGTTCACCGACACGCCCGAGGAAACGGAAGCCGTTGTTGCCTTTATCGAAGAACACCGGATTAACCATGTCCAGTGGCGAAACCTGAACTACGATCCGGTTCGGTACTGGAAAGTCATGGATGCCGTTTCACACCACGGTAAGCCCTTGGGTATGAAGAAGATGTTAAGACAGGTGACAGCTTCATCTCCGGATCTTACCTATGGGTATTTCAATCCGCCCAAGGAGAAATGGAACGATTTGGCCACAGAGGCACAATCTCCTGTTTACGGGTGATCGTTGCCTCTGGCCGAATGACAGCGAGTTTACAGTAGGAGAAACGATGTGGCTATGGTGTCAGGTGTCAGGTGTCGGGTGTCAGGTTTCAGGGAAGGGCTCTAGGGGTCTAACGCAGCTGAAGGCTGGCCTGACACCTGAAACCTGACACCTGAAACCTGCATCAAGTGCTCCATACAAACAAGACAAGCGGATTGTGGTCTTGGTGTCTTAGTGTCTTTGTGGCTAATCTAACCCTGGAATCGCTCGTGATCGGAAGTGGAACGTTGCTGTGAAGTGGATAGCACTGAGAATCGTATATGAATGTCGAGACCCTTCCTTTGGCTCGGACATGATTTCAAACATCTTTTATGATCTGGGCTTGCAGGGGGTGGTCCTGGAAGATCCGGAATATGAAGCGGGGGATGGCTGGGTCGATGAAACAATTGTGATGCCTGAAGCATGGGCAGTGGTCGGCTATGTGCCACAGGATCAATACACCGGTGATATGCGCAGGATCATCCGGGAAAAGCTCGATCGGCTGGAAAAAGAAGCTCACATTGTTTCCCGGATGGAGACACGCGAAATCGATCAGGAGGATTGGGCTGAAACCTGGAAGGAATACTTCTGGCCCACGAAAATAACCCCGGGAATCGTTGTTAAACCGACATGGCGTGACTACAGCCAACAGCCCGGTGAAATCGTTGTTGATCTTGATCCCGGAATGGCCTTTGGTACCGGATCGCACCCGACATCGGGTCTTTGTATTGAAATGATCGAGGCTCATCTGAATGTTGGGGATTCCTTCCTGGATATCGGCACAGGCTCCGGCATCCTATTGATTGTTGCAGCCAAGATCGGGGCTGAAAGGGGGCTGGGCATTGATCTTGATGAGACTGCCGTTGACGTTTCACGTAGCAATATGATTGTGAATACGATAGATACGGAAAAATTCACCGTTCGAACCGGAAATCTTGTTGCGGCCACCCGTCGGAGATTTGATGTTGCGGTAGCCAATATCCTGCCCGGTGTTATCCTGAATCTGCTTGACGATATCGAGAACGTACTTACTGCTACCGGCATATTCATATGCTCCGGTATTCTTGAGGAGCATTCTGATTCGGTTACAGAAAAGATGACGTCAAAGGGATTTGCGATCCTGGATGTTCGGAAGAAGGATGGCTGGATCGCTATTGCAGGGCGGCGGAATCAAGCATCACTTAACTAGGTGAACCAAGTCGGAAGCCGGCACGAGGCGAACCGCGCTTTTAAGATCCGGTAATACTTCGCGGATGACGTCATAGGTGACCTGGTGAGGGTGGATGAGACCAACAGCCCTCCCCGTGTTCTGGGCAATCCGGATGAGTTGTGCGATCTGATTTCGTATGAAATCCGGTTCCTGGAAGTGATCGATAAACACATCTCTCTTTGTAAAGGGCACTTGAAACAGGCGTGCGGATGCCCAACCGACGCTTCCTGTTGTGGTCCGGCTGTCGATGAAAAACAGCCCCCGTGATTTAAGGACCGTGAAGATCTGATTCATCCGGGTCGAATCTGTCGTCATTTTCGATCCCATGTGATTATTCACTCCCACGGCACCGGGAACAGCCGCAAGGTTCTTAATGAGCTGCTGGATAAGGCCGTCGGGGGTCATAGAGGTGAGAAGCGTCCCGGGGCCGCCAGTGACGGTCGGATACTCAAGGGGCTCCATGGGAAGATGAAGCATGACTTCAAATCCCCTTGCCTGTGCCGATCGGGCGATACGATCCTGATAGGGGCTGTGGGGAAGTATTGAATAGGTGAAAACAGCATCAAGATCGAGGAAGTCATCTGTCAATGTTTTGTGATATCCCAGATCATCAAGGATGATGGCAACCCGGGGTAGCGCTTCAGAGATGTCAAACCGGGGTAGCTCTTTGGGGGGGACAGCTGGCGTGGGGACCGGGGTTGGCGGAGGGGTTTTTTCTTTCGGGTAGATTTCAAAGGTAGGAGGAGCATACCTGGGAGGCGTGGGCAGCTGCAGTTCTTTTGCCGGTGGTGCTGTTTCGACCGCCGGCCGGCGCAAGATCAGATAATGAGTGAGGATAGCAGCCGTTACGACCAGTAGCAGTAGAATGACAAAACCGATGACGACCTTTGTCAATCCGGATCGCATCGGTTTTGGTTTCTTGGATGTTACTTTTGTTTTCTCTGGTTTCGGTTTCTTTTTTGCCATGGTGATTCTATGCAACGTTGATGAACTCGTAAAAAGTATAACCGATGGCTAAGTAGAAATCTTCATATACAAGGCATAGTGATTGGCCCGGCGTGAAGGCATACATGTCGTATGTCGAACGTCTGGCCGGACGCTATAACGCAGTAGATGGAGACTTTTTACGACGTCATCAACGTTGAGGTCAACGCATCAACTGGGGATCGGTTTGAGTATGCCGTAGCTCACGAGGATCTCGAGTGCGCGGGAGATCAGGTTGTCGGCCAGCAGTCTTTCTTTGGTCAACGGCCCTGACCAGCTTTCGACTGGCTGTGGTGTTTCGTTTTCCTTTTTGTCCTTCTCTGCTTCCGAGCTGTCTTTGTTCTTCCGGGGTTCGGCGTCGAGATGATTTTCCAGATCTTTTTCCTTGAAGATGTGTCGTCTGCGTTCGGGCTTCTCTGCCCTTTTCCTGGATTGTTGCTTTACAATAATGTCGGGTTCGATGCCCTGGGCCTGGATTGAGCGCCCGTTGGGCGTGTAGTATCTGGCGATGGTTAACTTGAGACCGTTGCCATCTCGAAGGGATTCGACCGTCTGGACGGATCCTTTTCCAAAAGAAGTCGTTCCCAGGATAAGGGCCCGTTTGTTATCCTGAAGCGCGCCGGCAACGATTTCGGATGCGCTTGCGCTCCCACCGTTGATGAGAACAACGACCGGATAGCGTCGATCCGCCGGGTTCTTGTGGGCGCTGAATACCCGGGTATTTCGCTTCTGGCGACCTTTGATGGAAACGATGTCACCCTCTTCCAGAAAGAAATCAGAAATCGAAACGGCCTGATCAAGAAGTCCGCCCGGATTGTTTCGAAGGTCAAGGATCAGCCCTTCCAGAGCAACATCACCGGATTCCAGCGCTTCGAGAGCATCCAGCAGGTCATCTTCAGTATTAACGCTGAAATTGGTTACCCTGACAAATCCGTAACCCGGCTTTAGCAGGCTGTATCTCACACTCCTGATGGGAATCATATCTCGCTTGAGTTCAAACTCCAGGGGTTCTGACTCACCTTTTCGAAGTATCGTCACAGTTACCGCGGTTCCCCGGGGGCCCCGCATCTGTTTGACGGCATCAGGCAAATCCTTGACCTTTTCCCCGTTGACCTTGATGATCTTATCGCCCGCCTTTATTCCGGCTTTATGTGCCGGGGTCCCTTCAATGGGTGAAATCACCGTGACCAGGCCATCTCGCATGGTTATCTGTATTCCGATGCCTGTGAACTCTCCCTGCGTGTCAATTTGCAGTTCCTCGTAGTCCCTGGCAACAAGAAATGCGGAATGAGGATCGAGACTATGTACCATCCCATCAATGGCGCTTTTTATTAACGCCTTGGTGTCAACCGGGTCCACATAGGTTGTTTCAATCAGATCAATTATATCAGCAAAGAGTTTAAGACCCTTATAGGTTTCGTCATCGCTTGCCGAAAGGTCCCTCGAAAAGCCGGTGCCAATGGTCCAGAAAACGACTGCGGTAATCAGCAGTCCCCACAGGCTCACCCGCCGGTTCTTGCCAGTGATCATAGTATGCTCCTTTTTTGCTTCTTCATCTCTCAGCCCTTCTTAATCCAGGGGAGGGGATCCAAAGGCTTGCCGTGATGACGCAATTCAAAATACAGTTTTGCGCCCACTCTTGATCCGGTGTCGCCGACGGTGGCAATGACCTCATCCTCCTCAACCGTTTCGTTTGGTGACTTGAACAGTTCTTCAATATGGGCGTAGATCGTATAATAGTTCTCCCCATGATCAATGATGATCATGTTCCCATAGCCTTTAAACCACTTTGCATATAGGACTTTTCCCGGATGTACCGATCGGATCGGTTCCCCCTGATCCGCTAGAATATCGATACCGTTTCTGAAATTCCTTATATTGAATTCCATGTTCTTATAGGAACCGAATTCATTTATGATCTTACCGTTCACCGGCATATTTAGCAACCCTTTTGAAAGCGAAAAGAGCTTCCCGCCTCTGTTTCCCATGGGTTCTGTATCGCTAACACCCACCTGGATCCTATTGAGAGACTTGATTTTCTCATCAAGCGTGGTTGCTGCCCGACTCAGGGCATCGATGGCTGCTTTTTCCAGTGTTTTTTCCGTGCGGATGGTGGCCAGAAGTCTGGCACGTTTCTTTCGTTCGCGGGAGAGCCCCCTTTCCTGATCTTTAAGCTCCTGTTCCACGCTGTGTTTCTTGCCTATTTGTGCCGATTGCCTCTCCATATGCTTTTGCAGCCGTGTTTCATTCTGCCAGAGATCGTTCAGTGTCTCTTCGTCTTTAACGAGGATACGCGCCAACGCTCTTTGCCGGAAAAGAATGTCATATATGGATTCTGTGGCGGTAATGATCTGTGTCTTGCCTACACTGCTGAGTTTATACAGCGCAACGAGGCGCTTGGAAGCATATTCTTCTGTCAATGCTATCTTTTCAGAAAGCGTTTTCACTGCATCCTCAGATGTTCTTATTTTCCCGGAAAGGCGCTTGCGTTCTGCATTCAAAGATCTGACCTGATTTCGGGTTCTATTCAGTGAAAGATCAAGTTTGTCCAGGCCATTGATGATCTGTGCTTCTCTTCTGGTAACCGATTCCAGGTGGGCGCGGGAGGTCTCAATCTTGCGGTTGATGTCTTTTGCCTCCTCCCTGAATTGTGTTACCGTGCTGTCCGGGGAAGAGGAGGGGGCGGGATCTTCTTCCGTTTTTTCTTCCGAAATGACAACCACATACCGTTCTCGAGCACGAATATAGCCGATGGTGTCCTTACCCAGAATCCGATACCACCCGTTTTCATGGCCGAGGATCTTCACACGTGTCCCTTTTCGAAGAATATGCAGGACGGGTGCACCGGCCACCGGCTCGGAACGCATATGCAGTGTGGCCGCAGTTATTATGCCAACCGCACGGGGCTCGATGCCCAAACTCCTCGTGGATGCTCCTAGGATCAGCCACAGGGCACCGGCGATAATTATGCTCTTAGAAATTGTCTGAGAGAAAGGTGACATCCCAGCCATCCTATGATCGTACTGCCCAGTATGATGAGCATAGTGGTTCCGACAGAGAAGAAGCGGATATGGATTGACACGGATGAGAACCCCTGCGACAGGTTGGCAGACAGCAATAGAAACGCGGCAAATAAGACGGCAATGCCGATGATCCCCCCGACGGTGCCCTGGACGAGCCCCTCAATATAGAAAGGCCCCCTGATATACGTGTCGGAGGCACCCACCAGGCGCATGATCTCAACCTCCTCCCGCCTGGCGTAAAGCGCCAGCCGTATCGTATTTGCCACGATAAATGTGGTCGCCACGAAGAAGAGGCAGCTGATGGCGTATCCGAGAATCCGGAACAGGACGAAGATCTGGGCAAATCGTCCGAGCCATCGTTGACCGTATTCTACATCTTCTACCGGCGGGAGTGATTCGAGTTGATTGGCCAGCGTTTCGATGGTTTCGTCGTTTTGAGATCCGGCAGTCATGCGTATTTCATAGGCATCCGGAAGGGGATTGCCGGAAAGATTCGAGAGAAGTGATGCCTGTTGTTCCATCTGTTTTCTCAGAAGCTCCAGGGCTTCTTCTTTCGGTATGAACCGGGTGTCGGCGACCCCGTATAGGGCGAGCATGCTATTGTTCAGGGCCAGCCGGTCACCTTCGGATGTGCCCTGCTTGAGGTAGACCATTATCCGGACACCTTTTTTCCATTGATCCATCATATCATCGGCATTGAGGAAGAAGAGGCCGGAAGCACTCACGATAAATACAGATAGGGCAATGGTACTTACAGAGACAACATTGAAGAACCTGTTTTGAATAATATCCTGCAGGGCCTTTATGAAATGGTGAATCATGTGGAAAGCACTTGGTTGGCAGAAGGTTGATGGATGCGG
>JAZFSW010000490.1:0-5421 GCA_036446375.1 Desulfobacterales bacterium
GCGGTCACCGCTATTGTCCCGGGAGGATTCTGGCATGATTTTCTGATAGGAGATTACGGTGTACTCTCGCTGGGTCTTGCCAATGCCCTGCTAACGGTTCTGCCGATCCTATCCGTTTTCTTTCTTCTGTTTAACACATTGGAAGATATTGGGTATATCCCCAACCTGTCTGTTATGTCCAAACGGCTTCTGGGCAAAATCGGATTGAGCGGGAACGCCATTATGCCATTGGTGCTCGGTTTCGGATGCAAGACCATGGCCACCCTCACAACAAGAAGCCTTAGTTCTCGAAAAGAAAGGGTTATAGCCGTTTACCTGATCGCCTTTGCCATACCCTGCGCAGCACAAATGGGCTTGAATATGAGCATTCTCGGCAGTATCGGAACCGGTGCTTTTCTTATCGCCTTTCTCGTGCTGACCGTAATGGAGCTCACGGCGGGCGTCACGCTGAACAAGCTGCTCAAGGATCAAGAGGTGAAGGAAAGCTTTCTCCTTGAACTTCCCCCGATCCGAATGCCCAACGTAAGGGCGGTTGTGAAAAAGACTTACTATCGTCTTTACATGTTCCTCAGAGAATCGTTGATGGTCTTTATATATGCGGCGCTGGCGCTGTTTACCATCGATAGATTGGGGATCCTGGATGCGATCAAAAACGTTTCTGCGCCTGTCATTCAGGGCTTTCTAGGGCTTCCCCTGGATATGACCGATGCCATAATCTTGTGTCTGGCCAGGCATGAAGCGGCGGCGGCCCTGATTATCGATCTCATCAGAAAGGGGCAGATGAACTATGTGCAGTGCATTGTCGCTGTTGTTCTCACCACGATGTTTGTGCCCTGTTTTGCCAACATCATGGCAATGATAAAGGAAATCGGCGCCAAGAACGCCCTCGCGATGGTTCTGGTGATTAACATCAGTGCTGTTATCGTAGCCGGAGCATTGAATTGGTCCCTGATCATCCTGTTTTCGTAGAACGGAAGGTGGGCATGCTCGACAGGAAGAAAGAAAAAGAAGAATACTTGGAAAGGCTCTGGGAAATGAAGGAAAGCGGCCTCGATTCCCTCGATGATTTAACCGTTGCCCTCAATGGCAGCTATGATACCCCTATCATTGAGGAACTGGCCTCGGAAAACCTGGCTGAATTGAGCGCCGAGGACAATCGCATTGCACTCACCAATAAAGGAGAAGACAAGGCCAGGAGAGTCATACGCGCCCACCGGATCGGCGAGAGACTGATCTATGATGTTTTCGGCGGCGAGTTTGAGCCTGCCGCCTGCGAGTTCGAGCATACCATCACCGCTGAATTGGTGGACGGCATCTGTACCTTGCTGGGCCACCCCCATGAATGTCCCCACGGCATGCCGATACCGGCCGGCGATTGCTGCCAGAAATCGAGCCGAAATGCTCAGAACCAGGTCATTCCCCTGTCAGAGCTGGAAATCGGGCAAGAGGCAAAGGTAGCCTATATCAACTCAAGGCATGACGATCGGCAGATGCATATGCTGGATTCGCTTCAGATCAAACCGAGAACATTGGTCAAGATCCATCAGCGATATCCCTGTTTTGTGGTTGAATGCGAAGGGGCACACATTGCCATGGATGACGATATCGTAGAAAACATCTGTGTCTGGTCCAATAACGGGCAGGTCACACCAGCGGAAGGTAAAGCTGTAAAATTGGATGAACGCAGGCAGAAGTGGTGGCAGCGAAGCGTCTTTTCAAGGCACTAGCCGCCGGGATCCATCCTGTTGATAGGGACGGAGCTTTCGAATAATCCTGCAAATTGAGAAGGAGGGGCTATAACATGAGTGTCGTATCCAGCAGTCTGAATGCATTCAATGAGACGGGCAGGTATGCCTATGCGACAGTTGAATACACCGGCCTTGTATCTTACAACATGGTCAAACGCGGTGGTATTTTCGCATACACCGGTGTACGAAAGGTTACCGATCCGGTTGCTGCCACGGTGGTCCGGCCGTTTGTATTCGTAAAGGACAAGACTGGCATTCTCTTTGGCATGAAAGCCCGCGAGGAACGGATTAAGGAGCTTGAGGGCAAGCTGGTAAGCATGGAGCAACGACTGGCGTCCATTGAAAAACATGGCATCGTTCCCGCCGGGGACGCATCGGTAACGAAGAAGAAAAAGAAAGTCGATGAGGGCAAACGCCTTGTGCTTCAGGGAATTCTTGAAGAAACAAGGGCGTTGCAGGATTGATAAATCGCACCGGCCATAGCCAGGCAGGTGCCTTCTATCGAAAATCAGGCAAAAGCTACCTTTTGCCCTTGAACCCATTGCACCGTTACATTCGATCCTTTTTCGACTCGGGCAACGGTCGAAGAAGTCGGACGGGGCAAAACGCTTCGGAAAAGGAAAAATAATGGAAAATAGAAAGGTTTTAAACGTCGGGATTGACCTGGGAACGTCGCGCAGTGTCATAGCAACAGACACAGGCATCAGAACATTCATTACAAGCCATGTGGGGTTTCCCAAGGACGCTGTCTCCGCCAAGATGTTTGGAAAGGATATGGTTTTTGGCGAAGAAGCGGTGCAGAACCGGCTGGCCCTTGACCTCTACCGCCCTTTTGAAGGGGGCAAGCTCAAGTATTCCGACAGCCCTGAAGGTGAGACCGTGGAAGAACATGAAAAGGCAAAACGGGTCGCCAAGGGGCTGCTGAATCATCTCATCGAACTGGTTCTGAAAGATGAGGATGAAGACGAGCGACCGATCATCAGAGGCGTACTCGGAGCACCGGCCCTGGCCAGCAGGAAGAACAAGAAAGTGATCCTTGAGATTGCCGATGGCGTGCTGGACGATGTCATGATCGTGTCAGAGCCCTTTGCCGTGGCCTATGGCCTGGATCTCTTTTCGAGTGCCCTGATTATCGATATCGGTGCGGGCACCGTCGATCTGTGCCGGATGCACGGCACCATACCCACAGCCGAAGACCAGATCACCACGCTGAAGGCGGGCGATTACGTCGATTCGGTTTTTCTCAATCTCATCAAGAAGAAATATAACGACGTCAACCTGACGATAAACATGGTGAAGCGATTCAAAGAAGAAAACTCCTTTCTCACCAAACAGGGGGAAAACATCTTCATTGAGCTTCCCATCAACGGCAAGCCAACCCAGTGTGATGTCACGCAGGAGCTCCGATCCGCCTGCCAGGCCATCGTACCGGCCATTGTAGAAGGGGTCCGGGATCTGGTGGCCGATTTTGATCCTGAGTTTCAGCGGGGACTGAAAAGAAACGTCATTCTGGCCGGAGGGGGAAGCCAGATCGTGGGCCTGCGAAAGGAGATTGAGCTCTATATGGAGGAAACCCTCGGATACGGTCGCGTGTCAACGGTAGAAGAGCCACTGTTTGCAGGGGCAAATGGTGCACTCCTGCTCTGCAAGGACATGCCGGATGATTACTGGGATCAGTTGAGGACCAATCCATCCGCCGAACAGGGACCAATGATTTAGCGGTTGCAGGTCGGTATGGGTGAGTTTGAATCGTGATTCTTACAGATACAATAAAAACGCTATCAGGGAGGGAATCGTGGGAGAAATACTCAGATACAATGTCCAGCACATAGGCGATATCGTAGTGGGTGGTGTTGAAAGAATGTTCGACGGTGTCAAGAGGTCCACATGGGGTATAACCACGACCTACAATATCCATGATCTGGAAAGGAGACGGGCCCAGCTGGTTCGAAAGATCGGTGTGGAACTGGTGGAAGTCCGGACGGCATCTCCGGAGCTGGAGGTGTTCAATAACGACAAGCTCAATGAGCTCTTCACCAAGCTGGACACACTGGACACTCGGATCGCAGCACACAGGCAGGAAAGAGAGCAACGGCTGAATCCGATCTACCAGACAGATGATACGGTAGAAGAGGCCCCGGCGGTCTGAAGGGCTTTCTAGAAAGGCCTGAGCAGCGACCTGTTTGATCGGCGGAAGAGACAGGAGAAATCGGTTGCGGTTGGGTCCCGCTGAGGGCGGGATTGCGGTAAATGGGTTGCGAAGAGACGCAACCGAAAACCGATCAATCACGCCACGGCGTGACGCAACCGATTAACCAACACCGAGGTCCCAAGGACAGCAATGAACCGTTTCACCACTGCACTCAAGAACTTGACTTTTTCCGGACCCGATGGGGATGGCTCAACGGACTGGCTTCTCAAGATTCTTGGCCTTTCAGGGGACGTCTTGCCGGACATCCGGAAACGGGTCGAGGTGATGCGATCCCAGCTGGCAGAGCAAGACCCGGACCGGTCGGAAGAAAAGCTGTCCTTCTATGTGAGCAGTCGATTGATTAAACAGAGCGCCATGAAGACAGCCACCGTCGGAGGGGTTACCGCAGCGCCGGCCATAATTCCGGTCATCGGAACCATAGGCACGGCGCTTGCTGCCACCGTTACAGATTTTGCCTATCTCACCCGGAGGCAGATTGAGCTGTGCTATGAAATATCGGCCGTCTATGACACTGAAATAGATGAAGAAGAGCTCAGGGCCATTACCCTTGCACTCATCGGGTTCTCGGGAACCGGAGAGATGATCAAGGGGATCGCCGCCGGAACACTGATAAACATCGTTGATGCTGCGAAAGCAAAATACCTGAAAGCAGGTCTGGTGGAAGCCACTGCGGAAGTGGCGGCAAGAATAAGCCCCCGGTTTCTCGGCAGAGCCTATAAACTGATTCCCCTGCTCGGGATTCCACTGAGTGCCTCCATCAATATCGCTTCGACGATGATGGTGGGCAATCATGCAAGAAAGTACTTCAGCATGCGATCCATTTCACAACAGCCTGCTGAGAGCCAGGCAGCAGGCAAACCGGTATGATAGACGAGAGACGCGGTGTGCGTCCGAACGATGTGTGGGAAACAAAATTACCACGAAGGCACGAAGACACAAAGGATAACTTCTTACTGTGACTTAACTTAGTGCCTTTGTGACTTGGTGCTTTGGCGCAGTGGTGGCGAGGTCACTCTTTCGGCGAGACCAGTCTTTAGGATGGATTCTTCGCAAGCATGACGTGATGTGAGCAAATTAGGCACGGAGAGGCAATCATGGATGATATGAATCAAGAAGAAATAGCCGAATCGTTCAAGGGAATACGGGCAGCGGTAGCCAAATTCGAGACAGACATTCAATCGGATCTGCCGGCAAACAAGAAACTCCTGGTGGAAGCCGAGGCCAAGCAGGGCAAGATACTGGACATTATCAACGATAAGCTGCACGAGTTTGAGATTGAGAAGGTAAAGGCGGACCAGCGGGTCAAAGAGTTAGAGGGAGAACTGGATGCTGCCCTGGTAAGTCGGACAGAAGCAGAAAAGCAGACGGAATCGGCAGTGTCGGAACGGGCCGAGGCGGAAAAAGCCCTGAACGAAAAGATCAAAGGCCTGCAATCGGATTTGGACCAATCCATTTCAATGG
>JAZFSW010000491.1:0-2416 GCA_036446375.1 Desulfobacterales bacterium
AAAATCATTGATGATTCAAGCAAGGTCGAGGCTCTTGCTGAGCAGGTAACAGACAACGGGGGCGTTTATCTTGTACCGGCGTTTACCGGCTTGGGCGCACCCCACTGGGATCCCTACGCCCGGGGGACCATCATCGGTATCACGAGAGGCACCACCGATAGCCACATCGCCAGAGCAGCACTTGAGGCCATCGCGTTTCAAACCAAAGATGTGCTGGATGCCATGGTTGCCGATTCAGACATTTCGCCGGAAGAACTCCGGGTGGATGGGGGGGCGTCTGTCAACGGCCTGCTGATGCAATTCCAATCGGATATCCTGGGCATAGATGTTATCTGCCCCAGAACGCTGGAAACGACCGCAATGGGTGCCGGATTCTTTGCCGGGCTGGCCGTTGGTTTCTGGGAGAGCCTGGACGAAATCGATGCCCTGTGGCAAAAAGATAAGACATTTTCACCAAATCCTGAAAACAATATTGCCGATTGATATCTTGAATCGTGGAGTGAAGCGGTAGATCGCTCAAAGGGATGGGCAAAGGGATAAGAAAGGTGTCAGTGTTCAGGTGTCAGGTCAGCCTACGGCTGATCTTACCCGCCTACATCCCTTTCCTGACACCTGACACCTCGCATGAAACTACACCAAGGGCTCGGTATTGGTTGATCGGTTGCGTCACGCCGTGGCGTGATTGATCGGTTTTCGGTTGGGTCTTTACCGCAAACCACATACGACCACCGAAACGAGCCGCGTAACCCCAACCGATTGACGTTGTTTCTTCCCTGATCAGACTGGCCCTTTTTTTGATCCAGAGGCTGGGCTGAACACTGAACCTAGCCCCCCCTCTTCCTCACCTCATAGGTAACAGTAACCGTATCGGGAGTCTCCGATAAGATCTTCACATTTGCGGATGGCGGAGACAATCTGATTTCCATAATCCCGGATTGTGTCAATGAATCAAGGGAAACCTTCTCTGTGTAAATGGTCTCAATTTCTCTTAAGACCAGACTGCCCCCTATCACCCCGGTCCGTTGAGGGTAGATCGTAGCACTTTCGAGGATCAGTGTTTTATCCAAAGTACCGACCCAATCCACTTGAACGGGTAGTTGTTTCTCTTCCTGGATATCCACTGTCACCGTCACGGATGGGGGTTGCACATTCTTCAGCGCGATCCCCGGCGGCAGAATTATATTTTCCTGTGAAATCTGATACGGATTAACCCCAACTGTAGCGGACCCGATATCGATATTGACCTTGAGCTTCTCCGGGCGGATCGATTTCAGCAGCGCTTCGGAACCTTTCAGGAAGAGACGAACCGTGTCAACCGAGGTGCTGACAATTTCCATTCTTGCGTTCTGATTCTTGTATTCGATGGGGATTTGCAGGATGGTCAGGGTGTCCAGTCCTTTGGTCAGATTCAACCAGGCACCGAAGACAACAATCACAGAGACAAGCGCTGCAAACCCTAATCTAAATGCTTCATTCTGCAGCAACCGCCCCCGCTTTGATGTCCCCCCGGTGTGCGCTTCCAAAATAGGAGAAAGCGCATCTTGATCAGGAACGATTTCCACCTGGGAACCCTTCACGGCCCGCACAACCCCTTGTTCTTCTGAGATAACGATGACCAAGGCATCTGTCGCCTCGCACAGACCGATTGCGGCCCGGTGGCGGGTACCAAATTGGGAAGGAAGATCCTGGCGCTTCGTCAGGGGCAGAATGCCTCTAACCGCCATGATGCGATTCCCGGCGATCACGGCCGCACCGTCATGGATAGGATTATCCTTCCAGAAAATACTGATTATCGCATCTGCAGAAACCAGCCCATCGAAGGCGATCCCGCTGTGGATATAATCTTTCAGATCATCTCTACCGGGAAACACAATCAATCCTCCGATACGTTTCCGGGCAAGCTCGAATGCACTTTCTGCAATCACCCCCATCGGCGTCGTCGTCGCGGTATGGGGAAACCCCCACAATAGGGTCTTTAGATTTGTTGCCTGTAAGGTGCGTCGTATTTCATTCCGGAAAACAACAATGATGATGATAGCAGCAAGGGCAGTAACCCCCTGAATAGCGTAACTGGTGACAATCAACCCACTCCAGACAGAGACAATCTTGAAAAGCCAGAGAAAGGCCAGTCCGATAAGCACGGTAAAGACAGCCGTTCCCCGGAAAAGAATGTAGAACCGGAACACGACATAGCTGCAGATGATAATGTCGAGTAGATCCTGATATCGAATCTGGGATAGAAACATCATAGGCCTAATCCGTTACACTGAACCGCAATGTGGAGAGAACATCCCCATCGGTGTTGGCTATTTCAACCCGCCAGGGGCCCTTAGTGCTACTTCCTATTTTGTGTGAACTGGTGGTTTCCCATCTATCAGCGGGCCTCAATGAAAGCTTGAATCTAGATACGATCTTA
>JAZFSW010000492.1:0-5661 GCA_036446375.1 Desulfobacterales bacterium
GGTAATCCCGCGCACCCTCCGATGTGCTCTTGGTTAAGACAGGGGTCTCGATGTCCAGAAAGCCCTCTTTATCCAGGTATTGCCGGATGGCCGTCGTGGTCTTGTGGCGCAGGATAAGATTCTGCTGGATCTGTGATCGCCGGAGGTCCAGATGGCGGTATTTCAAACGAAGATTTTCAGAAACATCCACAGTATCTTCAATGAGAAATGGCGGCGTCTTGGCAGCGTTGAACAGCCTCAATTCCAGAACCATCACCTCTATTTCACCGGTCTTCAGTTTCGGGTTGGTCATCCCTTCCGGTCGTCTCTCTACCCTTCCCCGAACTCCCAGCACATATTCACCCCGGATCGCCTGAGCCTTGTCATGTATCGCTTCATCAATAGTGGGATTGAATACAACCTGCGTCAATCCTTCCCTGTCCCGCAGATCCACGAAGATAACCCCGCCATGGTCCCGCCGGCGTTGCACCCATCCCATGAGGACAACTTCCGACCCCACATCATCAGCCCCCAGTTCACAGCAGCTGTGGGTTCGTCTCATTTCACCCAGTTTATCAGACAACGACTCACTCCTTTGCGCCACCCGGTTAGCTCCGCCCCAGTGACACTGGTCTAATTCTCTCTCTTATGCTCTCCACCAGATCGCTCATGGGGATTTGAAATTGCTCTTTCGTGCTCATATCCCGGAGAATCGCTTCCCCTTCTTCAAATTCCTTGTCGCCGGCAATCAACACATATGCCGCCCCAAGCCGATTGGCCCGTTTCATCATGCTTTTCAGACTTCTGCCGCTCAGGTCCATTTCCGTTCGGACCCCTGCTCTCCCCAGATCACAGGACCAGCGAACCGCATTCTCCTGGCTGCTTTCACCGAGTGTGGCAATGAACAGATCGGGAGTCGAACCGTAATCTTCGCTGTCCTGCTCCATGAGTTCAACGAGACGATCGAAACCGATGGCAAAACCGGTGGCCGGTTGACTCGGGCCTCCCAGCATCTCGACAAGCACGTCGTATCGCCCCCCACCGACCACCGCATCCTGAGCTCCGAGCCGGGTGGTTTTCATCTCAAAGACGGTTCGCGTGTAATAGTCCAACCCGCGGACCAAACGGCTGTCAACGACAAAGTCAATATCGAGGCCCTTCAGCCCCGATTTTACATGGTCGAAATGATCCACACACGCCGGGCACAAATGATTGAGCATAGACGCCACATCCTTGGTTGCTTCCTTGCACGTGGGCACTTTGCAGTCCAACACTCTCAAAGGATTGCTGTCCCGCCGTCTCAAACAATCCGAACACAGGTGATCGGACAAAGCGTTCAATTCCTTCAATAGGGTCTTCTTGTACGTCGGACGGCACTCTGGACATCCGATGGAATTAATCACCAGTGTCGTATCACCCACCGACAAGCGATCAAAAAGGCATCGTAGCATATGGATCAACTGAACATCGGCATAGGGAGAGCCCACACCGAATATCTCGGCATTGATCTGATAAAACTGCCGGTACCTTCCCTTCTGGGGCCTTTCGCGTCGGAATATGGGACCGATAAAATAGAACTTCTGCACCGGATCGACAGCATAGAACTTATGCTGGATATAGGATCGAACAATACCGGCCGTCGCTTCGGGTCGCATGGAGATCGGATTGCCTTTGCTGTCGGGAAAAGAATACATCTCTTTTTCCACGATATCGGTATCGCCACCGATGGCACGGGCGAAGAGTTCCGTATGTTCCAGAACCGGCAGCCGGATTTCTCTGAAATTGAAATCCTCAAATAGGGACCGGGCAACGGTTTCGATGTGCTGCCAGATCTCTATTTCTCCGGGAAGAATATCTTTAAAGCCCCTGATTAATTGTATCATTTCTACCTGTCCATATATGCATGGTGCAATGGGGATTTGGGCTCACAATCACAACACGCCCCTAAATAGCAAAAGGCCGCCATCGTCCTGTTGAAAAATGGATCCAGCGGCCGCTGCCGAACACTTCTGCCTTTCTACTCTTTTGATGGGTGATAAGTCAATAATAATATTGTGTTTCGTATATTTCCAACCGGTGTTTTGGGTTGACAGATCTCGGTCTTTTCCTTATTCTTGAGGTGTGAAGTCTCAAGTATTGGTCGAGCGGTCTCAATGCTTGAGACGGGCCATCTGAAACAACCATCGCTCCGATTACCTTAAGTGACCATAAGCAAACCCACCTCGTTTCCGGGTCTTTCACGATGGTGGTGATATTCTGGGTTAGCTCATAATCCTCACACTAAGGAGGCAACAAGATGAGTAATGGAAAAGTAACCGTTCTGGATGTGCAGAAAGCAAAAGAGGATGGTAGGAAACTGGTGATGTGTACCGCATATGATTACCCGTTTGGTCTTCTTGCCGATCAGGCGGGCATGGATATCGTCCTGGTCGGGGATTCATTGGGCATGGTTGTCATGGGTCTGGAAGGAACTGTTGAAGTAACCATGGAACACATGATTCACCATACCAAAGCGGTTGTCCGTGGATGCAAGAACCCCATGATCGTCGGTGATATGCCGTTTATGAGCTATAATGTTTCCATCGAACAGGCCATCACCAATTGCGGTCGTCTGGTGAAAGAAGGCGGCTGCGAAGTGGTCAAGCTTGAGGGTGGGATCGATTTTGCTGGAACCATCGAAGCCATCATCAAGGCAGGCATTCCGGTTCAGGGGCACATCGGACTAACCCCCCAGACCGCCAGCGCACTGGGAGGGTTCAAAACACAGGGCCGTGATGCGATGGCGGCAAAAAAGATTGTCGATGACGCCAAGGCGCTTGAAGATGCCGGAGTGTTTTCCATGATTCTCGAAGCCGTCCCGGCCCCTTTGGGAAAACTGATTGCTGAAACCGTGGAGGTCCCTGTCATCGGCATCGGCGCCGGTCCGGATGTTGACGGTCAGGTCCTGGTCACCCACGATCTGGTGGGACTGTTTGATAAGTTTATCCCCAAATTCGTAAAGCAATACACCCAGATCAGGCCGATTATTCTTGAAGCCTTATCCGCTTACAAAACGGACGTGGAAAACGTCGCATTTCCTGCCGAGGAGCATTCATTCACGATGCCGGACGATGCGCTTGAGCAGCTGAAGAAACTGATCGGGAAATAGGACACCGATTCTTGCAGATGAAGAAGAGATAAGAATCAATCCGCAGATTACACAGATTACGCAGATTAGAAATGAGAAGTCAGAAGTTAGTGGGTCCTCGAGGCGGTTCACCACAATGCCCTGAGACAGCTCTGGATCAAATACTGGGCTTCTCTCACACGCTGGATCGAGATCACTATCCTATCTTTTTCTATCTGCGTTCATCTGTGTCCCAACATAATCCCGGGAGATTATCATGAAACCGACCATTGCGATTGTGGGATGTGGCAAAGTGGGAACGACACTGGCCATATGGTTGTCGAGAGCAGGCTACGCCATCACCGGGCTGGCAAGCAACGGCCCGGTATCGGCGAAAAATGCTGCGGCACTTACCGCTACAGATCACTATGGCCAGACGAACTGGGAGATGACTCTGGAAGCGGACATTGTATTTATCACGACGCCCGATGGTATCATATCGGATGTCTGCGACGCCATTTCCCAGCGCAAAGGATTCAAGAAAGACGCGGTGATCCTCCACTGCAGTGGCGCTCACGCCTCTACGATTCTATCATCGGCCAAGGACTGTGGCGCTATGATTGGATCGATGCATCCGCTGCAAAGCATCGCCTCTATCAAGTCCGAAAGCAACCCGTTTGAAGGCATCATTGTGTCTGTTGAAGGTGAAGATCGTGCCGTGGAGACCGCCCGACAGATCGCCACAGATCTGGGGGCAACGAGCTACACGATACGAACGGAAGCCAAAATGCTGTACCATGCCGCTGCCGTGGTCGCCTCAAACTACCTCGTGGCCCTTCTCGGACTGTCATTTAAACTCATCGGGAAAGCAGGAATCCCCGATACAGACGCCTACAGCGTTCTTCAACCCCTCATAGGCGGCACGCTGGGAAATATCGAAAAGGTTGGCATACCGGCCGCATTGACCGGACCGATTTCCAGGGGAGATGTTGATACCGTGGCGCAGCATATCGAGGCAATGAAGGCCCAGACACCGGAGCTTCTGTCCCTTTACCGCACGCTCGGAACCGCTACCATTGATATTGCTCGGGCCGCAGGAACCCTTTCCGAGGAGGGGGCAGGAAAGCTAAGGGATGTCCTGAAGGATCAATAACCGTTGGCACCCACCTTCACAAAGTACATCATGCCTGTGAAGGATCATTCATAGAAATATTCTGAGCCACTGCGATGTAGCACCACTGCGGCAAAGCACCACGGCGATAAAGCACCACTGCGATGTAGCACCACGGCGGCAAAGCACCACGGCGATGTAGCACCACGGCGGCAAAGCACCACGGCGGTAAAGCATCACGATGTCAGAGCACAATAAACAGCTATCCTTTGTGTCTTTGTGCCTTTGTGGCTATCTTAAATCTTGAAGAGCTCAAGCGGATTGTCCGCGAGTTTCTCGTTGGCTGATTTCAGTTTCTCTTCCCCCGAAATCACCGCCACGGCCTGCTTATCCTCAACATCGCTGAAGTATTTTTCAGCCACGGCTATGACCCGGTTCCGATCTGTCCGGAGCAGCTGTGTCTTGTACTGCTCCCGTGTCTCATCGGTCAGAGAGACGATCTTGCGAAAGAATGCACGACTGGCCGTGTGCCCCGGCGCGTCCGGTCTGTCGATATCCGAGCATACCTGCAAAATAGCCTCTTTAACATCCTCATCGGTATACTGACCCGACCGGATAAACGAAGCGGCCGCTTCAAAGGCAGATAGGGTGTCGACAACATGGGGATCCCGGTAGGAAGAGAAACCAAACATACCGCTTTCCGAGTTATACAGGGCATACCCGCCATAGGCACCCCCCTTCTCCCTGACTTCCCGGTGTATAAACAGGGACCGGAGCATCCTGCTGATCACAGACATGACCGGTGCATCTTCGTGCCCCATCCTGATAGTGGGAAATGATGCCGCTGCAAATGACACAGCCGACGATGTATACCATCCTTCCCTGTGCCTCCCGTCATCCATATCGATTTGCGGTGGTAGAAAGCCTGAGGTTCCCTCTGTGAACGCCCCAAGTCCATCCTGAATGGCCTGTATCGGGGCAGTAGCCGATGACAGGGCGCTGCCTTCTCCGATGAGTGCCATCTTAAGATTGCCCGGTGTAAAAAGGATCTTGCCAATAGCACCCAGCATACCGGAGATCTTTTCCAATGCGTCATTTGAAAGGTCTTCAGTAAGGGCCTTTATGGTCTTTAACTGATGGATGCCCGTCCAGTTTTCGCTCAGAGCGCCGGCCAGTGAAAACGACCGGGACGCAAGGGACATGGCCAGTCGGTGACCTCCGGGGATGACCATGGATTCCAAGCCGGCTTTGTACTCCAGTAGAAGCGTCTTTAACCGGGACAGATCTGAGAAATCGTACTGGCAGAGGAGTTCTTCGACAATCTCAAACATCGGCTCCTGGTTTCGATCCAGACATTTTCCGCTGAACGAAACAATCGGGATACAGTTGCCGGAATTATCAAAGCCGGTACGCGCCTGGGCAGACAGGCTGATGCCACCGGTATAGGTAGCAATCCGCTGAACCA
>JAZFSW010000493.1:0-7161 GCA_036446375.1 Desulfobacterales bacterium
ATCTGGTTTTCAATCGTGGGATCTCCTACGCCATCGTCTGAGATGAGGGAGCGGAAGATGGGAAATATGAAGTCACATATGATCAGACTCTCCTTGACATATTCCCTGTCCTGAATAACGACGGCGGCCCTGGCTTTACCTTCATACGTTGAGAAATCGGCGGCGATTTCACTGCCCCAGAATTTCTTGCCGATTCCACGGATAACATCGGAGGTCATGCCCGTCGGGGCGCCCTGAGCCTGACTGGCCCACTGCATGCCGGGCACGCTAACTTCGTGTAACAGTTGAATGGGAAGTCGCGGTTCCATAGCCCAGAAGAGGCCAGTGGTAAGATATAATCGTGCCCCGTAAACGGGGTTATAGCCCGTTCGGGTGATATAATGGCTGATCAGCTTCTCGGCTTCCGGGCCGATGGCAGCAGCTGCTTTGTGGACCCCGTCGGCCAGCACATTGCCAAATCCTTCCCGAGTAGATATCTTTCTTATCAGCGTTTCGATAAATTCAAGACTGCCTATTTTCGACAGGGGCAGCCCGCTGTCTTCTTCCGTAATCAGATTGGCCCGGGCAGCCCGGACCAGAAAGGCAACCATGACTTCCATCCCATGGCTGTCGACACCATAATCGTCACAGAGCTTGTTGGCTTCGAAAGCCACCTCATTCCACTCTCCGTGATATCGATAGGCACGGGTCTCATAGAAAACCGCCGTATGGCAGAAGTACTTTCCCTTTTTTCCGCTCTTGCCTTCATAATTGGCCCTCTGGCACCCGAATCCGCAGCCCATGCATATATCCCGCTTGAGTTTTTCTCTGGGAATATATTGAGACGTGGATCCCATGGGGTGACCGGGACGCCCCGTCATTTTGCCGATCGTATCTGCCAGTGCTTTGATCTTGTCAGGATCGGCCACATCTACTTTTCCGCTGCCCTTCACGGCGATCGCCTTGAGGTTCTTGGACCCCATAACCGATGCCAATCCGCTGGAGCCGCTGGAATCGCTGTCCGCCAGAAAGATCGAACAGGACACGCGGTTTTCTCCGGCAGGACCAATGGTTGCGATTCGATAGGATTTCCCCAGCTCATCTTTCATTGCTTCTCTACAGGAAATGGCGCCTTTGCCCATGAGATGGCTGGCGTCTCGAAGCTCTATCGTATCATCCTCGATAAAGAGATATACCGGTTTTTCGGATTTGCCATGGATCACCAATGCATCGTTTCCGGCATTCTTGAGCTGAGCTCCCCAGGAGCCGCCCATGTTACAGTAGGAAAACAGGTTGTGTATCGGCGATTTCCCACATACCTGCCATCGGGACCCAGCCATGCGCGTTGTGGCGGAAACAGGACCCGTGGCAAAGATCAGCCGGTTCTCCGGGTCACAGGCATCAACATCCGGCGGTACCTCATCCCAGTAGATCTTGGCTGCCAGCCCCCTGCCCCCCACAAAAAGGTCGACCATGGGTTTAGAGGGTGTCTTGCTGACATCCCCCGTGGTAAGATTCACCCTCAAGATATTACCAGCGTATCCTTTTAGCTCAGTCATTGTTTTCTCCCTTCAATTGATGTCATTCGTTTTACGTGAGATATGCATGTATCCTGTTCATCGGACCTTAAAAGGAAAGGGCATGGGGTGTCAATAGAAATTGGGCCCCCAGTTATTTAGCCGTTTTTTGTTGACAAAGCCCTTCCCGGCCATTATATTCCGCAAGATTTTTACTGTTCGACGTTAAAGGCTCGGAACAGGTCCTCCGAGCCTTTTTTTTTAATTTCCCAAAGAAAGGGGGTGGACGATATGGACTGTACAACGATTCGACAGGGCAGGGACTGCCCTTTTATGGCTAAGAAAGGCTGCACCTTCAATGGTGGAATCTGCCATGAGATCGTGGAGCAATGTAAGGGATGCAATCGCTCGGCTGAGATCACGACCGGTTGGTTCTGCGACGCGTTCCCGGATCCTTCCGCCAAGTGGAGAAACGGAAACTGCAATATGGCAACACATGTCTCCAGTAAGACGGCTGAAAAGAAGATTAAAATTAACCCGATCAAGGCATCCAAAAGAGGCAATAGATAGTATTGCTTGCAGCCTCTCGGCAAACCCCGCACCCTTGTGGGGTTTGCCTTCATTTCACCGTGCGAGGCCTGTTTCCACTTAAGGGGCGCGACAACACGAAGATCCGCTCATCTATTTGATTTTATAATATCTTTTCCCTTGACAGCTCCTCCGACCAAGCGGTAAGACCCCTGTTAAGACCTATCAATCCCAGAGCGACAGTTGATCCTTGCAGGCAACAGGATTCGCAGTCTGCATGAGACAAGATTCAGGAGGGATGATGAATCCCATAGCAAAAGAGCTAAATGCGATTATTGAGAAAAACAATCCCCATATCATGGAGATGCTCTCCCGTGTCGGAAAGAATCTGTTTTTCCCGAAAGGCATCTTGAGCCAGAGTGCCGAGGCAAAAGAAAAGGCTCACCGGTTAAACGCAACCATCGGGATTGCAACGGAAAAGGGCGGTACCATGCGTTTTGATTCGATAATGGAATCGATCGCTGGAATCCCACCGGAGGCCTCCCTGACCTACGCGCCTTCCTTTGGCATCCCCTCTTTGAGAAAGACGTGGAAGAACGGGCTGTCTGAAAAAAACCCCTCCCTGGCAGGCAAATCAATCAGTATGCCCGTGGTCACCTGCGGAATTACCCATGGCATCAGTCTGGTCGGAGACATCTGGGTCGATCCGGGAGACGTGATTCTGACACCGGATAAGATGTGGGGGAATTACAACCTTATCTTAAATGTCAGGCGTGGCGCTGAAATCAAGCAGTTTCCCATGTTTTCAGACGATAACGGGTTCAACATCGCTGCCTTCGAAGCATCTGTCAGGGATGAAGCCAGGACACGGGACAAAATCATCGTGTTGCTGAACTTCCCGAACAACCCCACCGGCTATACCCCTAACGAGACCGAAGGAAATCGCATCGTTGATATCCTTACCGAAACCGCCGAAGCGGGAACCAACATCGTCGCGGTATGTGACGATGCCTATTTCGGTCTTTTTTACGAAGATGATATTCTCAAGGAATCTCTTTTCGCTCGCCTCAGCGGTCGACATCCCCGGTTGCTGGCCATCAAGTTGGATGGGGCTACCAAAGAAAACTACGTCTGGGGTCTGCGGGTGGGATTTATTACCTATGGCAGCAGCGCCACGGATGACCTTCCACGGATGTATGAGGCACTGGAAAAGAAAACCGCCGGATGCGTCAGGGGAAATATTTCCAACGCATCTCACCTCAGCCAATCCATCATCGGCGCGTCCATGGAAAATCCGAATTTTCCGGCAGAGAGAAAGGAGAAATTCGAGACGCTCTACCAAAGAGCGACCCGTGTCAAAACGGTCCTTTCCGATCCGAAATACCAGGACGCCTGGGATGTTTATCCATTCAATTCAGGTTATTTCATGTGCATCAAACTAAAAACCGTGGATGCTGAAGCCCTTCGGCGCCATCTTCTCGACAGCTATGGCGTAGGACTCATTTCCATCGGGAAAACCGATCTGAGAGTCGCTTTTTCATGCCTGGAAGAAGAGGATATCCAGGAGCTGTTTGACACGGTTCTTAAGGGAATCAGGGATCTGGAAGCGAAAAACACCTGACCCGAACACACTAACACCTCATTTAATACGCCGCCAAGGCACTACGGCGCAAAAGCACCACGGCGTAAAAGCACTACGGCGCAAAAGCACCACGGCGCAAAAGCACCAAGACACAAAGGTCTGGTTCACTCCTTCTTCACTTTAGTGTCTTTGTCTTTGGGCGGCAGATCTGGCAAACACCCATGGTAACCCGGTTGAAACACTCCATAGAAGATCTTCTCAACAGCCTTACAGACCAGCTTCGTCTCAATGAAAACACCGTCATCCTGGTCATCGCCTCGATTGTCGGGATCATCGGCGGATTCGGGGCGGTAGGATTTCGCTCCCTCATCGAGTTTATCCAAACCCTTGTTCTCGGCACCCACGAAGACATACTGGGAACCGTCAGTGCACTCTCCCCCTATAAGAAAATGCTCCTCCCCTCACTGGGCGGCTTGATCGTCGGCCCCCTGATTTTTTTCTTTGGAAAGGAAACCCGGGGACACGGCGTACCGGAAGTCATGGAAGCAGTGGCGTTAAGGGGGGGAAAGATCCGCTCCCGGGTGATGTTCCTGAAGACATTTGTCTCAGCCGTTACCATCGGCACGGGTGGATCGGTTGGCCGTGAAGGGCCGATCGTACAGATCGGATCCAGCCTGGGCTCCACATTCGGGCAGTGGCTCAATGTCAGCCAGGAACGGTTGAAAATATTGGTGGCCTGCGGCGCAGCAGCGGGCATTGCCGCGACTTTTAATGCACCCATTGCCGGTGTCCTCTTTTCTGTAGAGATCATCCTCGGAAACTATGCCATTGCAACGCTGGTTCCCCTGATCCTATCTTCCGTTCTCGCCACAATAGTAGGCAGATGGACATTCGGCGACATCCCCGCCTTTGAAATACCCCACTACACTCTGGGTCATGCATGGGAAATCGGACCGTATATTCTGCTGGGCATTTTATGCGGTGCCATTGCGGTCGGTTTTGTTAAGGTACTGTATACATTGGAAGACAGCGCGGAAAAGATACCGATTAAAGGATGGATAAAGACACCCCTGATTCTCTTCCTCATCGGCATCGCCGTCTTGTATTTTCCCCATATCTATGGTGTCGGCTACGATACAATCACCCAGGTGTTAAGGGGCGAACTAGCCTGGCCGATCCTACTGCTGCTGGTTCCCATTAAGATGCTTGCCACCTCTACCACCCTGGCAGCCGGTGGATCCGGCGGCATTTTTGCCCCATCGCTGTTTATCGGTGCGGTGTTTGGCGGGTTCTTCGGTTCCGTGCTGCAAATGATTCTGCCACCGGATATTGCCATCTCATCCGGTGCCTATGCCGTGGTCGGCATGAGTGCGATGGTGGCAGGTACCACTCATGCCCCTCTGACGGCATTCCTCGTGATATTTGAGATGACCGGTGACTACAAACTGATTCTTCCCCTGATGCTGTGTTCGATTCTCGCTTCGTTCGTCGCCTCGGCCCTGAAGAAAGATTCGATTTACACGATGAAGCTCACCCGGAGAGGCGTGGATCTTTCAAAGGGCATGGAAGTTTCCATTATGCAGACCACCTATGTCAGAGAGGTGATGAACCGGAATATGGTGGTCCTCGACGAAAGCACGGGCTTCAGCGATCTGCTTCAAAGCGTACTCAATGCCAATGAAGCCTACTATTATGTCACGGACAGCAGCGAAAGGTACCAGGGATCCTTTAACGTACACGATGTTAAAGATGTAATGAACGAAAAAGACCTGGCAGGACTGGTCGTTGCAATGGATCTGGTATCCATTTCGGCAAGCCCTTCCATCGAGAGGGATGCGACCCTGGCCGAATGCATGAGAATGTTCGGGGTTTACGAAATGGAGGAGCTGCCCGTCATCGACAACGAGCATGGCGGGAAACTCCTGGGAAGGGTGAGTCGGCAAGATCTAATCAATATCTACAATCGAGAGATTCTGAGACAGGGCTCGCTCGGACTGAAATTCATCCAGGGCAAGGATGCCGGGCAGACTCCCACCCACAGTCATGTGGATCTACCGGAAGGATTCGAAATCAGCGTTACCCCGCTGACGGCAGACATGGTCGGCCACACACTGAAAGAACTCGATCTTCGAGCCACCCATGGCGTAACGGTCGTTGCCATCAACCGGCGAGGCGAACGGGGAGAAAGAAAAGTGGTTGCTTCAAATCCGGACGAGACCTTAAAGAAGGGCGATATGCTGGTGCTTATCGGCAGCAGCGATGCTCTGGCGCACCTGGAATCGGCACTTAAGGTTTAGGGTCCATCTTCTGATTGTTGCAGCCATCTGGGAAGGTCGGGTGAGTCACCCTAGAGCGAGCGTGATTTCAGAGGGTTCGAGGGTCCTAGGGGTCAAGGGTTCGAGTGAAATGATCCTCCCATTTCTAATACTCAACCTTCATTAAGAACAATCCATGGGGCGGGGCGGTTGCACTGGCCAGGTTGCGATCCCTGGCTGCCAATATGGCCGGGACATCGTCAGGCGAGATTCTTCCCCCCCCCACATCCACCAGCGTACCAACGATATTTCGAACCATGAACCGTAAGAACCCATCGGCCTTTACGGTAAACAAAAGGGTGGCTCCATCCTTGGCCTCAAGCGTGGCCGCCATAATCTTCCGGATCGTGGTAGATCTGGGGCTTCCCGCACCTTCAAATGACTTGAAATCATGGGTTCCGACAAAGTAGTCAATGGCCGCTTTCATCATTTCTGTATCAAGTTTTTTCCGGACATGCCAGCTGTATTGCCGGCCGATGGCGCTGGGCAGGGATGCATTGCAGATCCGATAGACATAGGTTTTGCTCTTTGCATCATATCTGGCATGAAAACTGTCCCCAACCTCTAGACACGCCTTTATGACGATATCATCGGGCAGCAAGCTATTGAGACCCTTAATAAACGTCTGCGGTGTAAGAGCCGTGTCGCAATGGAAATTGGCGATCTGGCCCGTAGCATGGACACCGGCATCGGTCCGGCCGGATCCGATCAGCGATATGCTGCTTCTCGTCATTTTCCCCAGGGCCGCTTCGATCGTTCCCTGAATCGTAGGATCACTGCTCTGTCGCTGCCAGCCGTGAAAAGCACTGCCATCATATTCTATAGTAAGTTTGAAGTTTCTTTCCACAATGGATCACTGATTCGTATTGCCACAAAGGCACTTCTGCGCCAAAGCACCGAGACACAAAGAAGGGCAAAATGTCTTAGTCTTTATTTTCTTGGTGCCTTTGTGCCTTAGTGGCAGAGCGTTTTTTTCTTTACTCCAAGTCCCGAAAATCACTTGGGACATGGAGTCTTGGCCGATTGGCCTTCTTTATCCCCAGGGCATCATCGCCTATCAGTAACCGCATGATATTGGCCGTTCCTTCTCCCACCTGGTAGAGCTTGGCATCACGATAGTATTTTTCGACGGGCAATTCCAGAGAATACCCCATTCCCCCATGGACCTCCATTGCCATTCCGGAAACCTTGGCAGCCGTTTCACCAGCAAAGTACTTGGCGATAGCAATTTCGCGTGTAA
>JAZFSW010000494.1:0-2674 GCA_036446375.1 Desulfobacterales bacterium
TAATAAGGGCATACAGCCCGAGAATGACCGCCACCCCCACTAGCCCGAGCTCTTCGCCCACCACCGAGAAGATGAAATCGGTATGGGGTTCGGGTAGATAGAACAGTTTCTGGTAGGATTTTCCAATCCCGGCACCCCAGATGCCACCGGATCCAAATGCCATAAGGGAATGAATGATCTGATACCCCTCATCCGTGGGATACTGCCAGGGATCGAGAAATCCCGTGATCCGTTTTAAACGATATTCCGCATTGGCAATGATAAAATAGACCACCGGCAGTGCCACGATACAGGTGGAGGAAAGGTGGAATATGGGCACACCACCGATGAAAAGCATCAGCCAGGTAATCATGCAGAGTATGGCAACAGAACCGAAATCAGGCTGCATCAGTATAAGGAAGACCAGTATGCCCAGTACCACCATATGGGGAAAGAAGCCGATTGAAAACGTCCGGACATTCTCCTTCTTTTTGCTGAGGGAATAGGCCAGATAGACCACCATGGCAAACCGGGCCACTTCAGACGGCTGGAATGAAACGCCGGCGACGCGGATCCACCGGGTCGCCCCCCCTGCCTTAATTCCAAGCCCCGGCACCTGAGTGGCAATGAGAAGCCCGATGGCAACGACAAGGATCGGATACGCCAGCGCCCTGAACCACTGGAATGGAAAATGTCTGAAAACCACCAGGACAACCACGCCTGCCATCCCAAAAAACATCTGTTTTTTCAGGAAAAAATACTCCGGTTTCAATGCCTCCCGTGCAAGGGCGGAGCTGGCGCTATACACCATAACAATTCCGATACCGACAAGGAAAAGAACCGGAAAAAGCAAGGCCATATCATAGGGCATCGCCGACGAGTCAATCTCATCGGTCTGTCTTTTCCCCCGGGGGCTATGGTCCTTCTTCTTCATTGATGATCCCTAGTTTCGGTTTGTTCTCTGAGTTGCTTAACAACCCGGCAAAACACCTCACCGCGCTCTGCGTAACTGCTGAACATATCAAAGCTTGCACAAGCCGGTGACAGCAACACCGCATCTCCGGGCAAAGCGACACAATGGGCCTTCCGAACGGCGTCGTCCATGGAAAGCGCCATCTCGAAGGCGGCGACATGTCCGAGAGCCGCCTGTATCTCCTTGTGCGCCTCACCGATGGTGATGATCTTTTTCGTGCGTTTAGCGATTGATTCGGCCAGTAGATGAAAATCGTTTCCCTTGTTTCGTCCTCCCATAATGAGAATGATCGGCCGGTCGAACGCATCAAGGGCTCTTACAACCGCACCGACGTTGGTCGCCTTGGAATCATTGAAATAGGCCACACCCCGGATGGAATCGACATATTCAAGCCGATGGGAAAGCCCGGTAAATCCGTCTAAGGCTGCTGTTACCCCCGCCGGTGTTCCCCCTGCTGCCAGGGCGGCCAGTCCGGCTGCGGCTGCATTTTCAAGGTTATGCCGTCCGAGCAACCCCATATCGGAAAGGTCCATGTCGACCCCGGGGCCCCCGTATCCATCAATGGCGATATGGCTCTCGTCAATGGTGGCAATACCGGCACCGGTGGGCGTTTGAATTCCATCATCTCGCCGGTGCCGGAAGAATCCCTTTCGACTGGTGAGCGTTTCACCAAGGGAAAGAACGACAGGATCATCGGCGTTGAGAATCGCCATATCGTCCGGCCCTTGATTTTCAAATATCCGGGCCTTTGACGCAGCATAGGCAGCATAATCCGGATACCGGTCCAGGTGATCCTCACTGATGTTTAGTAGTAGCGCTACCCGTGGCCTGAAATCCCTGATGGTATCCAATTGGAAACTACTCACCTCAACAACGAGAATGTCCGCCTTTTCACCACCATCGACATAATCGATCAATGGCGTACCGATATTTCCCCCGACGAAAACCTTACATCCGGCGTGCCGCATCATGTCACCGATGAGCGTGGATGTTGTGGTCTTTCCATTGGTGCCTGTAACGGCAATCATCGGTTCCCGGATAAACCGGGATGCAAGCTCGATCTCACCGATCACCGGGATCCCTCTATCCTCCGCCCGTTTCAAGGGGGCAATGGTATGGGGGACACCGGGGCTGACCACAATCAAATCGGCATTTTCAAAGGTTTCAGTATGGTGTTGGCCCAATTCTGTTTTGATCCCCAGTTTCCGGATCCCGGGCAGATACGCACCGAAATGCGTCTCATCGGCAGAATCGGTCACGGTGACATGCCCCCCTCGGTTTTCGAGAAAGCGTGCGGCCGCCGCACCCGATGCGCCCAGACCCACCACAACAATGTTTAGGTTTGTTACGTCCATACCTTCATCCCGTACCGCAATCCCACCATCCGGATCCATGTTCGCTTCGATCCACCCGGTGCCCTCTCATCTCATCGGTACTTACCTGAGCTTGAGCGTACTCATGGCAATCAACGCCAGGATAATGGCGATAATCCAGAACCGAACGGTCACCTTTGTTTCCGGCCAGCCCTTCAACTCAAAGTGGTGGTGAAGTGGAGCCATCCTGAATATTCTGCGTCCACTGGTAATCTTGAAAAAGCCCACCTGGAAGATGACCGAAAGGGCTTCAATGACAAAAAGCCCGCCCACCAATACGAGCAGTATCTCCTGCTTGGTAATAACGGCAACAGTTCCCAACGCTCCCCCGATGGAAAGCGCACCGACA
>JAZFSW010000495.1:0-8263 GCA_036446375.1 Desulfobacterales bacterium
TCTGAGATTCTGGTATGGTTCCTACCCATTATAGCAGGGTTATCATTGGATCAATTCGATCGGCGTATTGATCCTCAGGATTGACTGTTTCACATCCCTATACTGCATATCTGCAAATGACTGATGAAACCAAACAGGAAGGCCTGAGACGAAAGGACCTGCGGGAAAGACTGAATCGGCTCAACCGACAGCCCCTCGCCCGCAAGCAGCCGCCACGTCAGCCGGTCGATGACCTGCGCCAGAGCCTTCGGAAGCAGAAGCAAATCCGGGAGAAACCCAAACCGCGGGACGCCATCATCTACCAGCGCGATCTTCCACGAGTGGCGCCACCTCGTTTCACACCCGGGCAGAACCGTGGACAGAAGGTGGTCTTGGAAGAAGCCGTCGCCGGTGTAGAGGTAAGTAACACGAGGGGTCGGGGTTTTGTAATCAGCAGCCGTGCCGATGAACAGGACCAGATGGAATCTGTCAGCGGCACGTTTAAGGCGCAGATATCGTCCCGAGAATCGAACCTATTCCAGCGCATTTCGCGTGTAGGGGATACGAAGGATCTGACTCCCGAGGACTTCATCTTCATGGATATCGAGACGACCGGTCTGGGTAATTCGCCGCTGTTTCTTATCGGCGTCATGATCTGGGATGCCGGTGGTTTTGAGATACAACAGTACCTGGCGCGCAATTACGCTGAGGAGGCGGCTGTGATATCCCTTTTTCTCGATATCTGTGCTGACAAAGCGCTCCTGGTGACATTCAATGGCAAGAGTTATGATGTCCCCTATATTCGTAACCGCGCCGTCTCAAACGGCATTCCTTTCACAATCGATCCGGCCCATTTCGACATGCTGCACGAGTGTCGTCGCATCTGGAAGAACGATCTGCCCGACTGCAAGCTGCAGACCCTTGAAACCCACATCTGTGGCCGGCCACGATACGGGGACATTCCCGGCGCCCAGATACCGGACGCCTATCACGCATATGTGCGAACAGACAATGCCTGGCAGATCGTCGAGGTGCTCAAGCACAACATGCTCGATCTGGTAACCATGGCCGATCTTATGACCCGGTTTCCCAAGCCTGGTATATAGAGTCTATCGGAAAGCCCATGAACGTAGAAGAGTTCCTCAATGACCTTCGACAAGATCCGGCCTATGCGGACCAGATGGTCTACGTTCACCATACGCCCCCCGCCCAACCGAACCGCCGACCGTTCATCCAAGAGAACGATAGTGGAGACTTAGCAACATGGATGTCGCAGCATTTATAGAACGACTAAAGAAACAGCGCTTTTTTGAAGGACAGATGGTGCATGTGGAGCATCTGCCGGAACGTCCCCCCGTCAACCAGGACGTGCAGGGGGGAGTGCACGAGGCGATCCTTAAGATACTTTCCGACCTTGGTATTGATCACCTTTACGCGCACCAGGCCACCGCCATCGAGTGCATTCGCCAGGACAAGAACATCGTCATTGTCACCGGCACAGCTAGTGGAAAGACCCTGTGTTACACGATTCCGGTTATGGAAGCATTGCTGGAAGACAGCAAGGCGACCATGCTCTTTATCTATCCTACCAAGGCCCTTGCCCAGGACCAGCTTCGCGGGCTGAACGCATTCCAGAAGGACGATCTGGGCATGCGGTTCATGGCGGGAACCTATGATGGCGATACGCCGCAGAATCTACGCAGAAAGATTCGCGACGGCGGAAATATCATCCTCACCAATCCCGATATGCTCCACCAGGGCATACTGCCCCAACACGCCCGCTGGAACCGGTTCTTCACACACCTCAAGTATATTGTCATTGATGAGATACATGCATACCGGGGGGTGTTCGGCTCTCATCTTTCCAATGTAATGCGGCGTCTCGCGCGGATATGTGCCCACTACGGATCCACCCCCCAGTTCATATGCTCTTCGGCAACCATTGCCAATCCCGGAACCCATGCTGAAAGGGTCTGCGGCGTGCCGATGGAACTGGTCAACAACGATGGGTCTCCCCGTGGACCCAAGCACTTTGTTATGTGGAACCCCCCTCCCCTGAAAGGAGCAGCGTCAGGTGATTCCCGGAACTGGCGTGTCGGCGGGGACAGGCGAAGCCCCATCGGTGAAGCGGTGAATCTGATGACCGCCCTGGTGAAAGAAGGCATTCAGACCATTGCCTTCGTTCGAACGCGTCTGGCTGCAGAACTGATCTTCAAGGATTGCCGGGACAGACTTCGGCCGGTATCCCGCAAGCTTGCCAATGCTGTTCATGCCTACCGGGGTGGATACCTTCCCGAAGAACGTCGGGAGATCGAACGCAAACTTGCCAATAGAGAAATTCTGGCAGTATCGAGCACCAACGCCCTTGAGCTCGGAATCGACATCGGCAGTCTTGAAGCCTGTATACTGGTGGGGTATCCGGGGACCATCGCCAGCCTCTGGCAACAGGCGGGGCGAGCGGGCCGGGGCGATGAGCCATCCATCGTCTTTCTCCTTGCTCAGAACGCACCGATGGATCAATTCTTGATGGCTCACACGGAGTATCTGTTTGCCCAGAACCCGGAGAATGCTGTCGTGGACCCGGACAACCCCCACATCGTTGTCGGGCATTTGAAATGTGCGGCCAACGAATTGCCCCTCAATGATGCCAACACCGAAATCTTCGGAGAGTACGCATCGGATATACTCGAACTGCTGGAAGAAGACCAATGCGTGCGCCACATTGACGAGAGCTGGTACTGGTCCAGTTCGGAATACCCCTCGGCAAATGTCAATCTCCGCAATATTGCAGGACCGGTCTACACCATACAGGACGAGTCGGAAGGCGAACGGGTGATCGGTACGATCGATGAGATCAGTGCCATGTCCCAGCTTCACGATCATGCCGTTTACATCCATGGGGCCGATACCTATTTTGTCAATCGACTGGATCTTGAGCAGAAGATTGCTTTCGTGGAGCGGCGTGATCTGGATTATTACACCCAGGCCGTACAGACATCGGAGATTCGTATCGATGAGAAGGAAACCGAGATCGACTGGAACGAGGGCCTTCTGGGGTATGGGGACGTTACGGTGACCACATCGATACCGATGTTTAAGAAGATCCGCTTCCATTCCCGGGACAGTCTCGGGTTTGAAAAGTTGGAGTTGCCCCCCCAGCTGCTGGAAACAGCCGGTTTCTGGTTTGCGCCACCGGAGACATTGGTGGAGCAGATGTTGGAGAACAAACTGCTTGTTGGTGAGGCGCTTATCGGCATCGCCAATGTTCTGGTGGAGGTCGCCCCGCTTTTTGTCATGTGCGACACACAGGACATCGGGACCGTTGTTGACGCAAAAAATCTCAACCGGGATGCCCTGTTCCTTCACGACCGCTACCCCGGCGGCATGGGATATGCCAGTCGCTGCCTCGATCAATTCGATGCGATCATGCAGACGATAGCCGATGTGGTTCGTGCCTGTGCGTGCGAAGACGGCTGCCCCTCGTGTGTCGGTTCCGCCGTTCCGCCTTCGGCCATGACCGATCTGGATTCCGCCGTCCGCGGTCGAATCCCAAACAAAGGGGCCGCAATATTTCTGTTGGATTCTCTGCTCTGATGCCCGTTAAGAGTGATGATTGTTGACTCTATCGTTAGAGGAGATATATAGCGATGCATCTTGAATTGAACGTCAATGGTCAGAAACACCAGGTCAATGTCGATCCCGATACGCCTCTGCTCTATGTGCTTCGAAATGATCTGGGCCTCAAATCCGCCAAGTTTGCCTGCGGACTTGAACAATGCGGTGCCTGCAAGGTTATTATTGATGGCCGGGCAGTACCTTCCTGCCGATTGTCGGTGAGGTCTGTTCAGGGCGCAGAGATTACAACCCTGGAGGGAATTGGCACACGGGACGCCCTACATCCCAAAAAACAAGGAAATGACAATAATCAAAATACGAAATCCCAAACAACTGCCCACGCCGCGAGATCGTGTTTGGGATTTGGCTGTTTCAGTTTGAAATTTGCTTGTGATTTGGTGCTTGATGTTTGTGATTTCAGCTTGCTTGGCCTGAAACTGAAACCAAGTATCTGTATTTTCCCTTGCGATCAGACATCCCCGTGCACCACGCTTCCGCCCTTCATAATCAGATGGAACGATTCCCGATCCGTCAGGAGTGCGATGTCTTTCAATGGATTGCCCTCGACCACAACCAGATCGGCTAATTTGCCTTCCTCGATGGTCCCAAGTTCGTCTTCCATCCCGATGACCTTAGCCGCACCCCATGTCCCTGCCTGAATCGCTTCGATGACCGATAGACCGCCGTATTTGACAAGAAGCGGCAATTCACCAAGGTTTTCCCCGTGCTGATTGAACGGGGTTCCCGCATCGGTTCCCATGGCGATCCGGACACCGGCTTTCCGGGCCAATCGTATGCTTTCCAGATGAAAAGGTTTGAGTCGGTGGACTTTCTCTACAATATAGGCAGGGATTCCCGCTTCCGTGCCCTTATTCTCTATGTGATAGAGCGCCGATATGGTCGGAATAAGGGGAACGTCAAGCTCTTTCATGATCGACACGGCTTCGTCATCCAGATAGACCCCGTGCTCAATACTATCAATGCCGGCACGTAAAGCGTTGATAATGCCTTTCGTTCCCATGGCGTGGGTTGCCGTCTTTCTATTGGCCTTGTGCGCCTCCTCAATACCGGCCCGAAGTTCTGCTTCGGTGAGCTGCTCGCTTCCCGGCTCCACCCCGGATGTCAACACCCCTCCGGTTGCCATGAGTTTGACAATATCCACACCGGATTTGAGTTGCTCCCGTGCTGCTTTGCGTGCCTCATCGGCACCGTTGACTTCCACACCTATCTGCCATGCATGACCGCCGGTCATACAAATCACCTTACCGCTAACCAGCATTCGAGGACCGGCAACCAGTCCGGTATTGATTGCCTCTCTCAGACCCAGATCGATACCATCGACCCCACCCAGATCCCGCACGGTGGTAACGCCTCCCAGAAGCGTCTTCTCGGCGTTCTTTGCGGCCTTCAGGGTCGTGATTGCCGGTGGTTCACCCACGGCCCCGGCAATGGGATCGGGGCGGGCATCAAAACAAAGATGCACGTGCGTGTCAATAAAGCCGGGCAAGAGGGTCCGATTCGCCATGGATATGACATGGGCATCGCCGGGGATATCTGCTTTACCCTCTGTTACGCTCGTTATCCTGTCATCCTCTACGACCACGGTTCCTTGTTCCAGGACCTGATCGTTGCCGATCACCACTCGACCATCAACAAATGCAACTGCCATTGTATTCTCCATTACTGCATCTGATCCCCGGTGTCTACTTAGGTACCTGGGACGGTGCCGGGTTCTTCACTTCATTGGTAAGGGACATCGGCACAATGCGCATTAACTCATCCAGTGTCCATCGCCCGTCTTTGTAGATGCTTTTGATCGCTACCGGATCGGTATGCAGTGCAATCCTTCCACCGGAAGCACCAAAGGTGCACCCGTTGATATTGGCTGCAGCATCCGTTGCCAGATAAACTACAATCGGGGCCACATCATCGGCCTCGGGCATTCTTCCTGCGTCGGATTGCTGTTGCGTGATCTCGCCGCGCTCAACCCTTCTTTGTCTTGCCGTTTCCATTTCCGGCGAAACCGTCATTCTTGTGCCGGCACCGGGGGCGATGGCATTTGCCGTGATACCGTATTTCCCCAGATCCCGGGAAATAACCCGGGTGAAGCCGGCAACACCGGCTTTGGCAGCGCCATAGTTTCCCTGACCGGCATTGCCGATCAGTCCCGATGTCGAACTCATGCTGATGATCCGGCCGCTCTTTTGCTGTCTCATCAGAATCGCAGCGGGCTTGGAGCAATTGAACAAACCGTAGAGATGGACCTTCATAACAGCATCCCATTCTTCCGGGGTCATATTGAATATCATCTTGTCCCTGAGAATACCGGCATTGTTGACCAGGATATCGATCTTTCCATAGGTGTCAACAGCCGTATTGATAATACGCTCACCGCCTTCCAGTTCGGCAACGCTATCATAGTTGGCTACAGCCTCTCCCCCGTTCTTCTTAATCTCAGCGACCACCTCATCGGCCGGCCCCGCCGAATCACCGGAACCGTCCGTAGCGCCGCCCAGGTCATTGACCACCACCTTTGCACCCTCAACAGCAAACGCGATTGCTACCCCTCTGCCGACGCCTCTGCCTGCACCGGTTACCACTGCCACTTTGTCCTTTAAGCGATCTCCCATGATTCAATTCCTCCTTTTTGATCTTCGGATTATTTCCCTATAAAAACAGGTTCGCGTTTTTCAAGCAACGCAGCGATGCCTTCCCTGGCATCTTCGGTTTCAGACGTACGGGACTGGCAATGGGCTTCCAGTTCTGCCGCATCGCGCGGATCCCACTCAAGTCCCTTGTGAATCGATCGTTTAATCATTCTGACAGCAATCGGTGCGCAGGATGCGATCTCACGTGCCAGTTCCCAGGCCTTGGTTAACACTGCTTCCCGCTCGAGCACATAATTGACCAGTCCGATGGCCGCAGCGTTGTCACCATCAATCAACCGGCCGGTAAACAGCAATTCATTGGCCAGAGGCAGCCCCACGATCCTCGGCAGCATGTAGGATACCGACATACCGGTATGCAGACCCAGACGGGCAAAATTGGCGCCGTATTTCGATGCCCTGTTGGCAACACGGATATCACAGATCAGCGCCAGGCCAAACCCCCCTCCGATAGCATGGCCATTCATCGCAGCGATCGTCGGAATCCTAATCTCCTGAATTTTAAGAAATGGCTCGTAAACACGCATCGATCGCTCATGGGGCATCTCATGCTCGTTTCTAGCCGATGAACTCCTGAAATCGGCTCCGGTGCAAAAGCTCTGGCCGCTACCGGTAACGATCAGACACCGCAGATCCGGATCCTCTCTTACCCGGCCGATCGTCTCCACAAAAGCCGGCATGACCTCGTTGTCCATGCTGTTACGATTCGCAGGGCGATTCAGAGTGATCTGTGCGATTCTATCCTTGATTTCCAACAGTACCGGTGCATCGGACATGGTTGCTCCTTTCAGCAATGGTGACCTATGGCAGTTTTCAGTGTTCAGCGTTCAGGAAACAGGGCCGGGAACGAGGAAACGCTGAATCGTGAATGCTCATATATCTGGGGCACCCGAAATCGGTCTGTACTTGAGGCCAAGCAAGCTGAAATCACAAAACCCGAGCACCAAATGACAAGCAATTTCCAAACTAAAACGGCCAAATTCCAAACGACCCCGCGGCATGGGCAGTTGTTTGAGATTTCGTATTTGGATTATTGTGATTTCCTTGTCTTTTAGGATTTGCCATTTGGGATTTCCCCTCAATCCCCAGGCGAAAGCCGAAAGTCTCGTTCTCGGTTCGACTGGCCGCTTCTTGAGCCAGAGAATGCGCTGAAAACTGAAACCTTATTCCGCGTGTGAGTATGTCGAAAGCCGGCTGGTGTGTCAAGCCGAAATCGGCCAATTGCCTGGTGCTCCCAGCGCTGTCGCCACATCTGTGCAATCAATCGGTTTGGTAGACAACAATAGTGTTGATTCGAGAAGATAATATGATAGTGTGGTCCGAGGCACCAGCCGCACAATCGTTAAACCAAAAGATCATAAACAGAATCTAACATTGGAGAATCTTTATGAAAACCATCTTCATTCTTCTCGATAGCATGAACCGAAATTACCTGCCGATCTACGGCAACGACTGGGTCAAAACACCCAACATCCAGCGTCTCGCACAAAAGGGAGTCGTATTCGACAACCATTGGCTGGGGTCTGCGCCGTGCATGCCGGCTCGCCGGGACCTGCTGACCGGACGACTGAACTTTCTGGAACGGGGATGGGGGGCTATCGAGCCCTTTGACATCCCCTTCACGCGTTTCTTGAGAAAGGCCGGTATCCGGTCCCATATGGAAACGGATCACTATCATTATTTCCATGTAGGGGGTGAGAACTACCACACCCAGTTCGACACCTTTGCGTTTCACAGGGGTCAGGAACAGGACGCCTGGCGTTCAGCCGCAACCCCTCCTGTGGAACCGGAGCATATGGGCGGCTGGAGTCCTCAGTATGATTTGAACCGGAAAATGTATAAAACCGCTGCGGATTTCTCAACACCCCAAACATTCGCCGGGGCCATCGAATGGCTCAAATGCAATGAGGGCGCCGAGGACTATGTGCTGTGGGTGGAAGGATTCGATCCCCACGAGCCGTTTGACTGCCCGAAAGAATACCTGGAGATGTATGGCGATGACT
>JAZFSW010000496.1:0-2044 GCA_036446375.1 Desulfobacterales bacterium
CTCCTGAGCAGGACCGTCTATGGAAAATCCGCTGCAGACATAGACCTTGGTATCGGGCCGGACCTCTCGCAGATGCGGGTACACCGCATCGCCACCCAGATCCGGAAGTTTGATATCCAGCAAAGCATATAAGATATCACCTTTGTAGTCATTGACAATATCGATGGCTTCCCCTCCGGTCACTGCCGACAAGACTGTGTAGCCCAGCTTCTTCAGCAATTCAGTGGTGACCTCCATTACCATCTCTTCATCCTCTATGATCAGTACCGTTCTCGAGTTTTCTTCCGCGTCTCCTTTTCCCTGTCTCGCTTCCGATCCCTTGGCAGCGGGCAAATAGACACGAACCGATGTTCCCTTGCCAACCTCGGAATCAATGAGGATATGTCCATCGTGATTCTCGACAATACCGTGGACCGAAGCCATCCCCAGGCCTCTTCCCTGGAATTTTGTTGTGGAAAAGGGTTCAAATATCTTGCTCTTCATCTCCTCATCCATACCGACGCCATCGTCTTCAATGGAAAGGACAATATGTTTTCCGGGTGTAAGGTCTTTATCCCTTGCAAACCCTTCATCAAGTCTTCTGCTATATGTTGAAATCTTGATAGTCCCCGGTCCGCTAATCGCCTCTGATGCATTGGTCAGTATGGCAGACAGTATCATTTCCATCTGCGTGGGGTCGGCATCGACATAGGGCAGATCATCCATATAGTCTTCCTGAATCGTAATCGCAGAATCGAAGCTATATGTGATGAGGGGTAATGACTCGGCGATAGCCTCATTCAAAGACAGGCTCTTTATCTGGTACTTTCCCCCTTTGGCATAGGCAAGCAGCTTTTGGGTCAATCCGGACATACGCTCGATTGATATTCTCATATTCCCCAGGAACTTGCCAATCTTACCATCGTCAGCATAGTCCAATCCAAGTAGATCAACATTGCCGCTAAGACCCATTAGCGCATTATTGAATTCGTGGGAAACGCCGCCAGCCAAAGTGGCAACCGATTCCATCTTCCTGGATTGGTCAATGTGTTTCTGGAGTCTCTTTTGCTCAGAGATATTGACCAGGTTGGTGAGTATGTATTCGTCCCCATGAATGGTAATTGACGTGGAGTCCAACAAAATGGGAATTTCTCTGCCCTGTTTGGCACGCAAGACACATTCCACGTTCTTATTGGGGTGCCCGGCCCTGATTACCAGGCTATGGCCTTCAGCCGGCAGAATATATGTATCGTAGGCCTCGGTACAGATGGTCTCCGGTGCTTCTTTCAGAAGGTCAACGACATACGCATTCACATCTGTGATCTTGTTTGTCTCGGGATTGATGATGACGATCCCGCTCTGCATGGAATATAGAAGCGCCTGTGATCTTTCCTCATTTTCTCTAAGCTCCCGGGTCCTTTCCCTTACGGTATCTTCCAGCAGACCCCTTTCCTCTCGCAGCAGATCCTCGGCTCTCTTTATCCTGAGCATGACCTTGGTCTGGGCCACCAATTCGGCTTCATCAATGGGCTTGGACAAGAAAGCATCCGCACCAAGTGCTAGCCCCTTAACCCGGCTTTGGGCATCTGTTCGTATGGCAGTAAGCATGGCAATGGGAATATGCTTTGTACTCTCATCCTCCCTGAGTTTCCTGCAGACTTCATATCCATCGACTTCCGGCATACAGACGTCGAGCAGTATCGTATCGGGCAATTCTGATTTTGCTTTCTCAATACCTTCTGCTCCCGAACTGGCTGTAACTACAGAACACTCGGGGATTGCGCTTTCCAACAATGCCGATATAGCGGTCAGATTATCCGGCTTGTCGTCTATGGCCAATATCTTTCCCATTATCAATCCTTTTCAATACTTCCCGTTCATGGCTTCACATCTCTTCACGATCAACCGGTATGACGGCAGGATTCTCGCCATCGACTGTCCTGATTTTCTCCCTGCCTGCTCCCATCCCTCGGGGGTTTCACAGGTGACCCTCATGGTCAACGCAAGAAATATACCAAATCATGATAATATTCGATATGTGCATAGCAAATCGGCGAGCCAAGGG